>NZ_CEVWQM010000022.1:0-68783 GCF_982386235.1 Desulfotomaculum sp.
CCAGTAATGTCGCTGCCGGTACCGGGGATGTAACTTGCAGCATCGCTTTTCTTATACTCCATAGCGGTAGTCACGCCGGTGAGCTTGCCGTCATTATTGCTGACAGTGGTGCAGTTCACGGCAGATACGCCGGTGACTGCGGGACCGTCAGCCTTTGCTATACTCCAAGAGATTGTTTTGTCAGTGTTGGTGTTATCGTTCCAAGCATAGCCGGATTGCAGAGTCGCTGTAGCGATATAGTCCCCGACATCCGTTGCTTTATCGGTTCCGCTGAGGGTATAGCCTGTGCCGCTGTTCACGCCGATTTGTTCAGTACCAGTCCACTTGAGTCCTGTGTTTGCGGTAGGCACGGCGATTTTCGTAACGCCTGCCGGAACGGTAACTGTGGCGGATGCACTCGCCTCATGGGTAGCAGTGGCTTTTACGCGCACATAGTAAGTTCCTGCGGAAAGGCCAGTGGTTTCGGTTGCGGTGCAGTCGGCAGCACCGGTAAAGCCGAGGTTTTTAGCATACTCCATGGCGGTGCTTGTACCGGTGATCTTGCCGTCTGTGCCGCCCGCACTGGTGGGTGCTACACCCGCAAGCCCTGTTGGAGCGGCGGGGCCGTCGGCCTTGGTAACGGTGATGGCTTGGGTAGTTGTGATGCTTGTGCCGTTTGCCGTCAGGGTGATTGTGGTATCGCCCATGGTGAGCGCACCTGTTTTATCCACCGTGTAGGCGGTAAAGTTTGCATCCTCCGTGCCGTCGTTATAGGTGGCCTTCACCACCATGCCTGCAATACTGAAAGCATCTCCAAATTTGTAAGCCGTCGTGTTAGGCGGCGTGGTAATGGCAATTGATTGCAGTGCGCTTGCCGCCGTTTTAGGGAATGTAATGGTCACATTCAGCATATCTCCATCGCCTGCAGGGTTCATTACATAGGTTGCACCGGTGCAGGTAAACGCCCTTTGCGCCACGCCTGAAAAGGTGTAACCGGGTTTCGCCGTTAGGGTGACGGTGGCGGAGTAGACTGTGTCGGCAAGGAATTTCGTGGGGCTGCCATCCCATTCCACTGTGCCGGTGTACTGATCATCATCGGTGATGGTTGTCATCGGTGTGCCGCCGGTTTCCGGGGCGATCAGCTTGCCGCCCAAATTCAAGTTGGTGACCGTATTGTCCGTATCATTCGTAAAGGTTAGGTATTTGTAGGTGCCTATTTTCTCCGAATCGTAAGCAACCGATGGTGTTCCATCGTAATTGGTGCTTGCTGTAACCTTTACTTTGGTATAGCCGCTAAGATCCGGGGCCGTATTCATCGCTCTGCCTCCGCCCTGGATGACGGGCGAACCGCTTGGGATGTAGATTGTGGCAGAATCAATTCCAACGCTGTTTGTGCCTGTGGCGCTAACCGTGCCGCCGGAAATACTCACGTTGACCATGCTCCCGTTAGAAATTGCGCGTGATTTGTCTCCGCTTGCTTTTAGCGTGCCGCCGGAGACATTCACGTTGCCGCCGCCCACGTTTTGAATTGCCTGCGAATTGTCTCCGCTTGCGCTTACCGTACCGCCGGAAACACTTACTTCGCCGGTGCTAAAGTTGTAAATGCCCCGCATGCCGCTTAATGCACCACCGGAAATCGTTACATTGCCGCTCCCGGAGGAATTATAAATCGCAATTTGGCCTTCTAGAACACCGTCGAAAACGATCACATCGCCGGTTGATTTGTTTTGAATTGCATAAGAATAGCCCCTTACTGTGCCGCCTTGGATGTTGACAGTTCCAGCACCTTCGTTATAGATTGCAGAACCAACATCTGTGTTTTCCAATGTACCACCGACAACAACAAGGCTGCCGCCATTTAGATCAATCGTGCAGGAGTACTTGTCTTTTTTTGCTGTGACCTTTCCGCCACCTTTGGTGTCGGTGATGGTCAACGTGCCGGTGCCTTCATGCTTGATGGCGGTGTTAGCGCCGCCGTCCAGGGTTTTGCCCTTTAGGTCAAGGGTGAAGCTCTTATTACTACCGCTGGCGATGGTGACAGTAGCTGTAAGTGTGATGTCATCCAGCAGCTGAATGGTCTGTCCCTCCGCAACTGCATTAACCGCCTCTTGCAGGGTTTCGTAGCCTGTGCTGCCGATTTGGGCGACATTGGCCGAGCCCTGTTCAAACTTGAGGTATTTGTAGGTGGCGATGTTCGCCGCATTGTAAGTGACCGGTGAAGCTCCATTGTAAAAGGTGCTTGCCGTAACTTTTACATTGGCATAGCCGCTCAAATCCGGGGCTTTGTTCATCGCCTTGCCGTCGCCTTTAATAACAGGCGTACCGCTTGGGATTGAAATTTTTCTGTTGATTATATTATAAATTGCATTGCCGCCTGCCGCGGTATTTTCTATCGTTCCGCCGGTGATTTCAAGGGCAGGACTACCGCCAAAGTCCAGATAAATCGTGCCGGGGTAGGTGGCTGAAGAATTTGCGCTGGTGACCGTAGCCGTGCCGCCGATAGTGATTTTTCCGAGTCCACCCTCCAAAATCGCAGGACTTGCATCTGCACTTACCGTTCCTCCTGAAACGCTTACGCTGCCGGCGTCAAGGTTGAGAATCGCACGGCCCGAACCCGAAATCACTCTGCCTCCGGAAACGCTCACCATGCCGGTGCCATTGTTGGAAATCGCATCGGCATTTGCAGATGAAGAATTGGTATTTTTCACTGTGCCGCCAGTCACACTTACACTACCAGTGCTACTGCTATAAATACCATTGGATTGGCCAGTGCTTTCCACCGTACCGCTGGTCACACTTACGCTACTAGTGGATGTGCTATAAATTGCACCGAGGCCGTCGCCTGTATACTTCACAGTACCGCCTGAAACAACCAGAGAGCTATCATTTAGTAGCGTAATTGTACTGCCCTTCCAACCACTGCTGCTCAAAACTGTACCGCCCTCACCGCCTGAGGTATCGGTGATGGTCAATGTTCCGCTACCTTCATGGCTTATGGCGGTAGCGTAGCCGCCGTTCAGCGTGTGTCCGTTTAGGTCAAGGGTAAAGCTTTTACTATTGCCGCTGGCGATGGTGACAGTAGCTGTGAGTGTGATGTCATCCAGCAGTTGAATGGTTTCCTTCTCCGCAACCTCATCAACCGCCTTTTGCAGGGTGGCGTAGCCTGTGCCTGTTGTTGTATTTTTGGCAACAACTGGGCTCTCAATCTTGACATATTTGTAGCTCCTGATATCTGTTGTGAGTATCTCGTCGGTCACAACTACCGCGCCGGTGCTGCTGGGGCTTGCTCCGGCAGTGTTTTTGTGGATATAGCTGCTGCCGAAGGTGGGGGCTATTTTCATTGCCTGCCCCTGAGCGCTGGCGGTTACCGTGCCGCCGTTGATGCTGATGCTACTGGCACCAATGCCGTAGCTGTCAGTTTTTGCCGTACCGCTGGTGGCACTTACCGCGCCGCCTTCAACAACTAGTCTATTAGAGTTGCCTATTATCCATATGCCATAGCTTTTACCATCTGATTTATCTGTTGCCTGCCCGCCTGTGGCTTTAAGGCTGCCGCCTTTAACTATGGCATTCCCGCTCTGCACCACCACACCGTAACTGCCGAACCCCTTAGATACATCCCCACTTGCTGTCAAACTGCCGCTTTCAACGATTAGGTTACCCTGGTCGAGATACACACCGTAGCTGGCGCCTTGATTATATGTTGCCTTCCCGCCTGCGGCGTTGAGGCTACCGGTGCCGGATATGGTAAGGTGCCCGTTATTCACACAGATGGCGTAACTATAAGCACCGGACTCAGTAGTAATCGTATTGCTGCCCTCCAATACAATTTTGAGGCTGTATTCCGTGTAAATGCCGTATTTTCTTTGGGGCACCGTCTGCGAAGTAAGCGCTCCCGTAATTCTGGCGTTGTTCAAGGTAAGGGTTGGGTACGGACTGCTCGACGCGGGGGTGTAGCGCACCGTTCCGTCCCCGAGCACATCGTTCATGTTGTCGCTGGTCACCCGCGTGCCGCCCACCCAGATGCTGTATTCTGTGACAGCCATCGGGCTGATCATCCCCATCATCATGCGCGCCGCTTCCACCGTCACAGCAATCTCCGGCAGCTCAGCGCTGACCGTATATCCCCCAATCACAGGGGTAAATACATACTCACCCTCGGTGTCCATGTCATATTCCGGCTGGGAAATCCATGTAACGGGAATGTCCACGGTTGTTTCTTCCCACTCGGGAGTGGTCGCTTCGCCTGCTTCCTGCGGCTCGCTGACCTCTGCCTCTATGGCGGAGTCGGCGGTTGCAGTAGCCGAATCATCCACTGCCGTATCCTCTTCCGGGCTTGCGGAATCCTGCACGGTTTCCTCCGACGCGCCGCTGTCCGAAATCACGGCTGCCCGCACTGTGGCGGTCAGGGTTTCGGGCAGTTCTAAATCCTTAATGGATGTACCGGTCGTGACCGTTTTTTCTGTTTCTGCTAGCGGCTCAAATGCAATAATTTCCCCGCTTGCGCCAATGGTCGTTTGCGCTTCTTCCGCCATTGCCGAAACCGGCAGCATGGTAAGCACCATGCACAGCACCAGAAACATACTTAGCAATCGTCCCCTAGGAGTCCTTCTCTTGCCGCGTTGCAGCATTTTACCTCTTTTCTTCATAGGGTCTGTTCCTCCTCAACTGGTAAAGTTGGTTTTCCTCGTTCCAGAAGTGTCTGCAACCTCTGGGTTTCTTCTTTGGTGGCAGAGCGAATATGGTTTTTCTCACAGGAGGGGCATTCCCTTACCTCTCCTGCCCGGTAGAACAGAAAGCCGCAGTCCTCGCAGGCGTAAGTCATGCAATCCCCTTCTTTCCACAGTGATATAGCGGTTTTCTTCAAATTCCAAGCAACTGCTTCTTCTTTGCGTCAAACTCCTGCTGGGAAATGATGCCTTCTTCCATCAGTGTTTTGTATTTTTTGATTTCCCCGATGGCGTCGACAGGGGGTGCCATGGTTGTATGTACCGCCTGTGCCCCCGCTGCACCATGACCAATGGACTGATCTGGTGCTTCCGGAAAGGCCACCGTCTTGAATGCAGTCACCAGCTTTTCAATTTCCCCAATGCTGCGCTGATACGAGCGGATGTAGCCGTTCACATCCGGGAGGTTATTATCAAATCGGGGGCCGTCCATATCGCATTTAATCACCGTCCAGTAGGGGTGGTCGAAATGCAGTTCCACGTTAAACACCTGAAAGGGTTCCGGCACATCAAAATACTGCCTCGGTGCTGACCAGTTTGCCTTGCCGTCATCCAGCTTGTCCATGGCACGGGCCATCTGCCTGTTCATCATAAACTGGGAGATTTGCGGTGCCAGGGCCATGGCGCGCTCCGGCACGGTACTGGCATAGCGGCGTAGGCCCGCCGCCGAACCCTCGAACAGAGGGGCGCTATCCTCTTTAATGATAAAGGATTTCAACTGTTTGCCCTCAAATACGGTTTTGTCCAGGTTTTTGCTCAGGCAGAACAGCTTGTTCTGGTAATCGAAGATAATTTTGGTATCCCAAAGGCCGAAGTCAATCCGTTCAGAAATCACGAACTGATCTTTCAGCAGCTGGTTTTGATCGTAAAATGTCAAATATTCCCGAAAACTTTGCATCGTCAGTTGGCTTTCCTTGTCGGTCTCCATATCGATCTTGTTGTGGCAGGTGTCACAGATGTATTCGCCCTCTATTTTCGATGGCAGAAACCACGAAATTTTGCCGCCGCAGATGGGGCAAGGGGGTTTTTTAGAGAATAAGCCCATCTTCATTTCCTCCCTATGATCAATTCTTATCTCGTTCCGCCGCCTGAACCGCCGCCGATGGAGCCGCCACCTCCGCCAAAGGAAGCAAATCCGCCGCCTCCGCCGCTGCGCTTTTCCTGTTCGCGCCGCTCCTCGGCTTTCTTCATATTGCTGTAAAGCAAATAGTGATAGGAATAGGCTGTAACCATGCTCTGGCTGTAATCAGTTAGTTCGGAAGAAAGTGCCGGATATAACTCTTTCATTTGCTCCGCCACCTGATCGGCTATGCCAAACAGCATGGCATAGGTCAGCAGCTCCCGCCAAATCGGCATTTCCTTGACACCCCGCTCGGCAACCAGTGAAAAATCCTCCAAATACCGTTTGAGCCCCAGCAGCTCGCCCAGCTCCTGTTCACCGGCTGGCGTCAGGTCGGTTAGTTTGGCAGGAATATTCCACCGTTTCAGGCAGTGCTTTTGATTCAAATAGGCTCTGCCTGCACTGTCATGCTTTTGAATATAAGCACGAAGCAGCGTATCATTTTGATTTGCAAAGCGTTCCAGCTCCTTTGCCTGCAAGATGGCATCCGAACCGGCAGCACCCTCCAATACCGTATAAAGGTACTCATCGTACTCGTTCATTTTGTCATGCTGGCTGCCCATCAACCGCAGACTGACCGCTTCTTTGGTCTTACACATAAAGCCGACTTCCTGGGTTTCCACAGGGGACAGGCAGTCCAGCTGGGTAAGCCGCAGCATCCCTGTGGCGAGAATCGCGCCATCCTCACACACATCAAACATTCTCCCTAACGCATAGGTGGCGCTCAGTCTGCCCCCGTTGGGAAGCTCTCTGAAATACCCGAACCGCTCTGCGAATCTTTGCCGTTTTTTCTCTGCCCTTTTCTTTTTCATCCTGCCAATCCAGATAATCAGCCCGATGGGAAGTCCGATGGACAGCAGTATCGTAACGATTACCGCAAATACGGATACTTCTTCGCCGGTGGAGCCGATGTTATCGTAATCGCTGCCCGAAAAGGCTTTTTCTCTCACTTCCTCAAAGCTCCCTGATTCCTGTCGTAAGGGGGAAAGGATTCCTTTCTCCAGATTAAACAGTACCGTCACATGGTTTTCCGCAGAGAGCGGGGTATCTGTACGGGCAACGATACTTCCATTCTCAAATGCCACCTCGCCTGCGAAGCCAAAGCCCCATACATCGGCAATTTCATCGGTGATGGGTGTGCCATCCGCAAGGCGGATTTGAACCGTCACATCGGTGGGTGTTGTATTCATTCCGTCACCCACAAATCGGAAATTTACGCCGTCCCTGTCGGCATATCCACCTACTACGTTATCCAACTTATATGCAATGGTGTAGCGATTTTGCCCGTACCGGCTGATGCCGAAGCAGATTTCATAACCGCTGTCCGTATCATGAATACCGCATTTTTTTGCCTTTTCTTCAAAGCTCCAATCAATGTTCCAATCCGGCACCGTATCATAGATACCGTTTTGGTCAGAGACCTTAAGCTCGCTGACGGTCAGATAATCGGGTGCATTCATGGGAATATAGCATTCGGTTCCTTCCTCAAAGCTCCCTTCCCAGCTCTGGGTGATGTGCATAGAGCCATCCTCGTAAATGACAGCCTGAATATCCATGGTATGCACCTGATTCGCTGCAAAGGAGGGGAGAGGTAGGGCAAATAGCAGGACAAAGCATAGAATCAGGCTGCTCACTCTTTTACGCATAAAGCACCTCATTTCATGCTTGGCATATCCGCCTTGGCCGCCTGCTCCTCCAGATAGTCTCTTTGCCGGAAGCCTAACATCCCAGCAATCATGGAGACCGGGAACATTCGGATTTCACGGTTGAGCTTCGTCACGCTGTCGTTGTAAATCAGGCGGCTGGTGCGCACCATGTTTTCAAAGGTTTGCACCGCGTCCATGGTTTTGATATAAGTTTGGTTTGCCTTTAATTCGGGGTATTGCTCCGTTACCATGGCAATCCTGCCCAAGGCTTCGGAAATAATCCCTTCTTGACGCAGCACATCATCCGGTGTGGATTTTGCCGTAATCACACTTCTTCTTGATTTGATTGTTTCAATCAGCGTTTCGCTTTCGTGCTTGGCATAGCCCTTTGTCAAATCCAAAAGAGCCGTCAGGGCATCAAAACGGCTGGAAAGCTGCACCCCGATCTGGCTCATGGCATTGCTGATATTCTCATCAAGCACCACCAGCTTGCGCTGTGTAGAGATTATCCACAACACAATGACCGTAGCAATTGTGATGATTGCGATGAAAGTTGGCAGCATAATAAAGTTTCCTCCTTGTTTATTTTTGAATGGGCAGACAGACCACTATTTTGTCCGTCTGCCCATTTTGTTGCCTGTATGCGTGATTACTCCAATGTGATACTCGGAAGTATATCGGCCAGATTCGCCTCAAGGGAGGAATTTGCCCCTGTGGTGTAAGTAAAAGCAATATGCTGCTCGCAATTCTGACCATCGATTGCGAAGTATAAAATAATTTGACAAGTGGTTACGTTTTTGCCGCTGGTATTGCTGTCGCCTGTGCAGAGGAAGGACAAGGAATCCACTTCCGCAATTTTAGCAGGATTATCAAAGGCAAGCACCTTGATGTTGGAATAGGTATCCCCCAGTGATTCAAGCATATAGTCCTCGGTAACATCCCCAATCCGTGTATCCGATGGGAATGTAGGTGTTACGACAATGCTGGCATTGGGACCTTCAGCCACAGCGTAGCCGTCTTTGTCACTAAATTCGCCAAAATCGCTGGGAACGAGCAGAGCGGTGTAATTTGCTACCTTGTTGACAAGTGTGATGTCCGAAGCGACAGGCGCCGATGTCTCAGGCGTGGAAGTTGGTGCGGAATTGTTTCCTCCGCAGGCTGCAAGGCTCAGCGTCATGGCAAGCGCCATCATAAGTACCAGTAATTTTTTCATTTCAAATCCTCCATTTTCTGTTGGGTAACCATGGGCGCGGGTGGTGTGACCGGCGCCGGGGTAGGTTTCGTTGAGAATTGCACGTTCGGGATTTGGTCTTCTCTTAAAACGGTAAATGTCCACTCGGCATGACTCGGGGCGTTCATGTTCGTTTCTGTCCACAGGATAACGGGAGTTCCGATGTCGCTTTTTTCATTTGAGGCGTTCATTACCAGCTTAGTGGCAGTAGGTGGTCGCAGGCTGCACCGTTCGTAGCTTGATTTTAAGCCAGCGGTGTTTTCGTTGTAGGCATTCCAAAGATACGGACTGCTCACAGCCTTTACCCGTGTTCCGTTCGTTATGGGATCGGCGATGCCCAGATATCTTCCGTCCTTCATTCTGGCGGTTATTTGATTGTTCCCCTTGTTTTCCACATAGAGCTCCCGTGTGCCCTCTGTGGATTGGTTCCAGCGATTCAATTCCGCATTGCCCGAGGCATCTATGTTTAGCGTGCGCTGGTTGTTGCCGCTGAACACTTGCAGACAGTACCAACCGGTGGCGGGTGCTTTTGCGATGCCTGCGGAGGGGTTGTCCGCGGGGATAAACCGGAACTCGCTATGTTCGGGCCCGTCAGGGACAGGGTGGCTCGGACAAACCCATTTGTCTATATGGTTCCATAAAATAATCGCGGTTCCATCCGTCTTTTTTTGACCGGAGGCGTTCAATAACATATCTTGATTATCAACGGGGCGCAGGCTGCAAATATCCTTGCTGGGTTTATTTTCGCCGCACAGCCGCCAGCTCAGCAAAGGGTTAGCCGGGTCATTTGCCAACACCTTTACCCGGGCACCGTTCGATATGCTGGATATGCCCAAACGCTTGCCGTCCACCGTCTCCAAGGCGTACGCGCCACCGCTTCCGGCACTTCCGAGGTAGCGCAGGAGCCATTTTGTATTTCCCTCCGGAGTGTTGGTTTTGTCGCGCAGTTCCGCGTTGCCCTTTGCGTCAAGGTTGAGATAGTTGCCCATGCACCGAAGATAGTACCAGCCATTTTTCGGTGTGGGGTTGTTGGGAAGGGATGCATATGCAGTCATCGGTAGCATCGTCAGTGCCATGCAAAAGATGAGCAGTATGCCCATAAATCGTTTTTTCATAAGGGTGTTCCTCCTTTAGAAATTTTGTTTCACAGCCTCAAGCTATCAGAAATTCCCCCGCAAAAACCGTCCGCTGCATGAAACATGATTTTTTCGACATGAAACATAGTGTCGGATATTCGATTTTTATGGTAAATTTATCATGGAGAAATAGAATAATAGGGAAATGGGGGGTGCTTGTGCTGCAGATTGCGGTCTGTGATGACAATATTGACGAGTTATCCAATATGGTACAGCTTATAGATCTGTACCGAACTTCTAAACATCTGGACTGCGAATACGCCGTCTTTCCAAACGGATTTGAGCTGGTTTCGGCCTTAGAAAAAGGAAAGCGGTTTGATATATACTGTCTGGATATCATTATGCCGGGCTTTATGGGCATTGATGTCGCAAAGGAAATCCGTGCTTTTGACAAAACCGCACCGATTTTGTTCTTTACCTCATCGCCCGAGTTTGCTTTGGAAAGCTATTCGGTGAAAGCCATTAACTATGTATTAAAGCCGATATCGAAGGAAAAATTATTCTTCACCTTTGACGAAATGCTGGAGCGGATAAAAGCGGAAAAAAGTGAGGATGCGGTTATCGTAAAGAGTAATGAGGGAATTCAAAAAATACTGATCTCCAATTTGGTTTTTGCCGAGGTCATTGGCAGAAATGTGTTGTATCATCTGCGCTCCGGTAAGGTAATCGAATGCACAGAACCCTTTTCCTCCGTCTGCGATAATCTGCTGAAATATGGGCGTTTTATCAAAACCCATCGCTCTTATATTGTGAATATGCAGTATGTGGATACCATTGAAAATCGCCGGGTGACCTTACAAACCCTTTCATCTGTTCCTGTTGCACAAGGTAAGGCACGGGAGATTAAAGAGCAGTATCTGGCTTATCAAATGGAGGGGGAATAAGAGAAAGGAGGAACCAAAATGCTAGAAACTGTCATTGCGTTCTCTCGCTATTGGTTTGCCCTGTTATTCGGTGCGGCGGTTGCGGTCAGTTTCGCCGGAATGGCGCATACACGGAAAAATCATCTGGCTTTCGGATGCTTTACCTTCATTTTATTTATTGTGCAACTAGTCTGCTTGCGAATCTGGGGCATGGACATGACGATAAAAATATATCCGCTGATTTCTCATTTGCCGGTGGCTGTTTTTATCGTCGTGTTCTTAAAACGCCCGTGGCTGATTTCACTAACCAGCATGTTTGCCTCCTTCTTGTGCTGCCAGCCTCCCCGTTGGATCGGCAGTGTCGCAGGCGCCGCTTTTGACAGTGCTTCCATAAACCATGTCGGCTATGTCGCGGCTGTGTTTCTGATGTACTATTTGCTGCAAAAATATGTGGTGAAATCGGTTCGGCATCTGATGGAACGCTCCGTTAAATCCTGCCTGCTGTTTGGCGCCATGCCGGCTTTTTACTATCTGTTCGACTATACCGCCACGGTTTACACCGATTTTATGTATAGCGGAACACGTGCGGCTGTACAGTTCATGCCCTTCGTGACATCGGCATTCTATTTTGTGTTTGTCCTCCTTTACTATGCCGAAACACAAAAACAGGCAAGTATCCAAAGAGAGCGGGATATGCTGGATACGCAGTTCCGGCAGGCACAAACAGAATTTGCTTCTCTGCGGCAGCTGCAGCAGAATGCCGTGGCCTATCGGCACGATATGCGCCACCATTTCGCTCTTTTACAGGGTCTGGCATCCGAGGAACGCATAGAGGAGATCAAAGAGTATCTACGGACTGCCCAGTCCGACATGGATGCCATCACGCCCATGCGCTTTTGCGAAAATGAAACCGTCAATCTGATTTTGTCCGCTTTTGCCGCCAAAGCAAAACAATCGGGAATTCTATTGACGGTAGAAGCGAAGCTGCCCGACTCGCTTCCGTTTAGCGACACCGAGCTTTGTTCACTATTGTCAAATGCTTTGGAAAACGCCATAGATGCCTGTGAAAATATAGCCGACAGCAATGAACGCTATATCAAGCTGCGTGTGTATGACAAGAATAATAAACTGTGCATTGACATCCGCAACAGTTATCAGACCGAACCAATATTCCATCAGGGGCTTCCTGTATCAAAAGAACAGGGGCATGGTTTTGGCACAAAAAGTATGGCTCATATCGTGGAAAAGCATGGCGGTGTATGCCAATTTTCGGTCAAGGATGGCTGGTTTATGTTTCAGGCCACTGCATAAAGGATTGTTTTAACTACAAAGTGCAGAGCGATTCCAGGTAAAATGGAGTCATACTTCACAACCATTGCCATTATCCCCGGCTTTTTAACCAAGGACAATTAAGCCAGGGGTTCCTTTGACGTCATGGGTGCCTTCATGCAGCCCCGGGGACACCAGATGATCATGAATACAGATTTTCAATTAAATCCCCAGGCAGCACTGGATGCTCCCAGACGGCAATGGTTAGAGGATAAAACCATATTGCTTGAGCAATCGGTTTCTGAACAGATAGTCTGATCCCCACCTCTAAGCTTAAAAACCCACAGCCCTTTGACTGTGGGTTTTGTTCTTGCGTATTTGTGCTGCCATCAACTAACGGCACCATGGGGAAGGGGCGACCAAAGGTCGCCCCTATAACCGATGGCTCATGGCTCACGGCCATTGACAGCGGCTGGCTATATTTTATTGCTCCTCCGCCAAATACCCATATCCTGTGCTGACTTAATCAACTCATCTCTAAAATCGGGATGGGCGATGGAGATAAGGGCTTCGGCACGTTCCCAGGTAGTTTTTCCTTTTAAAACAGCTTTGCCATATTCAGTAACCACATATTCCACCGATGTTCTGGGGGCAGTTACGATGGAGCCATTTCTTAGGAAAGGAATGATGCGGGAAAAGGACTTACCTTGTTTATCCTTATAGGTTGAGGTAAGGCAGATGAAGCTCTTGCCCCCCTTGGATTCATAGGCACCGGTTATAAAGTCAAATTGACCGCCTGTGCCGCTGATCTGCCTCATGCCGGAGGTCTCGGAATTCACTTGACTGAAAAGATCCACTTCCACGGCATTGTTGATGGACATCACCTTGTCATTTTGAGCGATGTTTTTTGGGTTATTGGTGTAGCTTACCGGGTAGGCGGCACAGATGGGGTTATTATTAATAAAATCATAAAGTCTTTGGGTGCCCATGGCAAAGGTATAGACCATTTTGTATTGGTCAATATTTTTCCTTTTTCCCGTCAGCACACCGGCTTCATACATATCCACATAGGCATCCACCAGCATCTCGGTGTGAGCACCCAGGTCTTTTAAATCAGAATCGGCTAACAATTTACCCACTACATTGGGCATTGCGCCAATACCCAGTTGGATACAGGCACCATCTTCGATTTCTTCCATTACGTATTGGGCGATCTTGCGATCCTCATCTGAGGCCACGGGGCTGGGTATCTGTGGGATCGGATTGTGGTCACCCTCCACCACATAATCCACTTCCGAAATATGAATGATTTCATTATAGCCGCCCAAGGCCCGGGGCATATTTTGATTTACCTCTAGGATAACGATTTTGGCTTTGTCAACAATGGCTCTGGCATGGGAAACCTGGACACCAAAGTTAAAATAGCCCTTATCATCCATGGGGCAAACCTGCAGCATGGCTACATCAACGTCTACATATTTTTGATAGTAACTGGGGACTTCTCTGTAAAGGACCGGAGCATACCAACAGTTTCCCTGGTCGGCTAACTTACGATCAAGGCCGCTAAAATGCCAGTTGTTATAGATAAAATGCTGTGATTCAGGGTCTGCCTTGACGACTTCGGGTACGCCATACATGGTGGTAGTTGCCCTTATTTTTACACCATTCAATTCTTCTTTTCTTTTGGCCAAAGCCCTGTCCAATGCGATGGGGCGGCCAGTAAAGGCATTATAATCCACCCAATCTCCTGATTTGACAACACTGACAGCCTGATCAGGTGTGGTCAATTTACTTTTATACATTTCAGTATAATTGGCCACTAAAATCCCCCTTCCCTTAGTTGAACTATCTCAACATATTGCCAGCAATAACAACCCTTTGCACTTGGCTGGTTCCTTCGTAAATTTGCATGATTTTTGCATCACGCATATACTTCTCAACCGGGTATTCTTTGATATAACCATAGCCGCCCAAGACCTGCACGGCATCGGTGGTTACCTTCATGCACATATCACCGGCAAAACCCTTGGATAGTGAGGAAAGGACGCTGTAGGGTAAGCCAGCATCTTTCTGCCAGCAGGCCTTATATACCAGAAGGCGGGCTGCTTCAACTTGCATAGCCATCTCCGCCAGCATAAACTGGATGCCTTGTAAGGCTGCGATGGGTTTGCCAAAGGCAATTCTTTCCTTGGCATAGTTGGTGGCGTACTCCATAGCCGCTTGGGCTACACCCACTGCCAGGGCAGCAACCATGGGACGGGACATATCCAGTGCTTGCATGGCAATTTTGAAGCCGTCGCCTTCTTTGCCCAGCAGATTCTCTTTAGGTATACGAACATTATCAAAGATTACATCGGTGGTACTGGAGGAACGAATGCCCAGTTTGTTTTCCTTTTTGCCTACGGAAACGCCGGGAAGATCCCTTTCCACGATGAAAAAGCAGAGACCCTTGTGACCTTTGCTGCGGTCCACAGAGGCACAAACAGTGAAGATATCAGCCACACCACCATTTGTAATGAAGCATTTGGTACCGTTTATTACATACTCGTCACCTTCCAGGGTAGCGGTAGTTTTTAGTGCAGCCACGTCAGAACCGGCCCCTGGCTCGGTGAGACAAAAGGCAGCCAGTTTTCCTTCATTTAGGACATCGAAGAAGCGCTGCTTTTGTTCATGATTACCGGCAATTACCACTGGATCAGCGGCGAGGAGGCAGGATGCGGCAACGGTGGTGGCCACAGCAGCACAGCCCCGGGATAGTTCTTCCATTACCACTGCCTGGCCAACTGTGTCAATGCCAGGGCCGCCGTATTCCTCTGGGACTCCTACTGTTAACAGACCGGCCTCAAATAACTTGGGAATCAGCTCAGCATGAAACTCATTTTTCTCGTCATACTCCAGAGCCACAGGCATAATTTCCTGCTCGGCAAATTTTTTAGCCACTTGTTTCAGGGTTTCTTGTTCTTCCGTTAGTAAAAAATCCATACCATAAACCTCCTTTTAATCTAAGCTTTCAACTACTGCAGCAATACCAGGACCACCGCCGCAACATAACGATGCAACCCCTAAGCGTGATCCCTGACGTTTCATTTCATAAAGAAGACTGACGATGATTCTGACACCCGTGGCACCCACCGGGTGGCCTAAGGAAATACCGGAACCGTTTCGATTGACCTTATCCATGGGGATGTTTAGTTCACGGTTACAGGCCAAAAACTGTCCGGCAAAGGCCTCATTTATTTCAAAAAGATCAATATCAGCTAATTTTAGATTGATAAAGTTTAATGCTTTGGGTATGGCATAGGCTGGTCCGATGCCCATGATGGATGGATCTACGCCGTAGGAAGCGGTGTTTAAAACCCGGGCTAAAGGTTTAATGCCCAGCTCCTTTGCTTTATCCTCTGCCATTAATACCAGGGCGGCGGCACCGTCGTTGATGCCGGAAGCATTGCCGGCAGTAACCGTACCATCCTTTTTAAAGGCGGGTCTTAATTTAGCGAGTTTCTCAAGTGAGATATCTGCTCGGGGGTGCTCGTCGCTGTCGACTATTTTGGTCCCCTTTCTTGTACTAATCTCCACAGGAACGATTTCTTCCTTAAATGTACCTGCCTGCATGGCTGCAATAGCCCGTTGATGGCTTAGAATAGCCAACTCATCCTGTTCTTGACGGGAAATATTATATTTCTCCACCAGGTTCTCTGTGGTGATGCCCATGTGGTAGCCGTTGATGGCATCATTTAGGCCGTCATAGGTGAGGGCATCATGGATCTTGCCATCCCCCATGCGAAAGCCTTCCCGGGCTTTGAGCAGATAGTAGGGTGCCTGGGACATGCTTTCAATGCCGCCGGCCACAATAACATCCTCTTTACCCAACATGATTTGTTGGGCTGCAATTTCCAGGGCTCTCATAGCGGAACCACACTGTTGATTAATGGTGGCTGCCGGAGCTTCCACCGGTATTTTGGCAGCAATCTGTATTTGACGGGCAGGGTTACCCTTTGCGCCACCCTGCATACACATCCCCATTAACACTTCATTTACTTGTTCCGGCTTTAAACCAGCTTTATTTAAGGCACCAGTCACGGCTGTGACACCCAAATCAACCGCTGATACTTCTTTAAGAGAACCCAAATAATCCCCAATGGGTGTCCTGGCGGCACCGACGATAACTACATTTCTCAATCCTGTTACCTCCTTGTCACTTGGCTTAATTCCCCTTAAATTCTGCTTTGCGTTTTTCTAAAAAGGCATTCATACCTTCCTTTTGATCCTGGGTGGAAAATAGTAAGGCAAAGCACTGTCTTTCAAAGCAATTGCCGGTATTTTTATCAACCTCAACTCCATAGTTGATGGCTCTTTTGGCAGCAGCTAGGGCCGCCGGGGGTTTTGCAGCCAAGCCCTGGGCCAACTTCTTGGCCTTAGCTAATAAATCTTCAGCTTTTACGATTTCATTAATTAAACCGTAGGCTAGGGCAGTTTGTGCATCAATCATCTTTCCGGTGTAGATCAGTTCCTTTGACCTGGCCACTCCGATTAAGCGGGACAGTCGCTGGGTCCCTCCGGCACCGGGAATAACACCCAGGTTGATCTCAGGTTGTCCAAGCTTAGCATCCTCCGTGGCCAGACGCAGATCGCAGGCGAGGGCAAGTTCACAGCCGCCACCCAGGGCAAAACCTCCGATGGCAGCGATGACTGGTTTATTTAGAGATTCAATACGATCAAAGGCTGAGTGAAAGGTAGTTGCCAACTCTTCGGCCTGGGTCGGACTCAGTCCCAGCATGAAGGGAATATCCGCTCCTGCAGCAAAAACCTTTTCGCCACCGGTGATGATGACAGCTTTTACTTCCTCATCTGCAGCCACTTGATCCAGAACACGGTGAAGTTCAGCAATAAGATCTTGATTTAAGGCGTTAAGAACCTTGGGCCTGTTTAAGGTGATAAGGGCAATATTCTCTTCCTTGCCATAAAGCAAGCTTTTATACTCCATTGTTTCACCCCTAATCTATTTCTGGTATTTATAAAATCCTCGTCCGGTTTTAACACCTAAATGCCCGGCCCGCACCATTTGTTTTAATAGCAGGGCTGGACGATATTTACTGTCAGAAAATTCGTTGTAGAAAACTTCGGTTACGGCCAGAACGATATCCAAGCCCACCATATCTGCCAAAGCTAGAGGACCCATGGGCATACCGGCACCCAACTTCATGGCTGTGTCGATTTCTTCAACTGTGCCAATTCCTTCACCGAGGGTAATCACTGCTTCATTGATCATGGGAACCAGAATCCGGTTGACAATAAAGCCAGGGGACTCTTTAGCATATACTGGAACCTTATTCATTTTTTTGGCTACTTCTTCAATGGCGGAGACTGTTTCATCGGAGGTATCCAAACCAGGAATAATTTCCACCAGCTTCATCACTGCGGCAGGGTTAAAGAAGTGCATACCCACAACCTTGTCGGTTCTTTTGGTGGCTGCGGCCATTTCGGTAATGGAAAGGGAGGACGTATTGCTAGCCAAAATGGCGTGAGCGGGGCAAGTTTCATCTAACTTCTGATAGACCTGCCTTTTTAGATCCATGTTTTCCAGAATGGCTTCAATGACCAAATCGACATCTTTACAATCTTCATAGGAAATGCTGCCTTTCAGGCGAGACAGGATTTGCTCCTTGTCATCGGCGGCCATTTTGCCCTTATCAACTGCCTTTTGAAGGCTCTTGCCAATATTGGCTAAGGCCCTGTCAATAAATTTTTGATCCACATCAATTAACAGCACCTCATAGCCTGATTGGGCCGCCACCTGTGCAATGCCGGAACCCATGGTACCGCTGCCTAGAACGGCAATTTTACTAATTCCCATATAGTTACCTCCTTTTATTTGTTAAGCTAATGGTATAGCACAGTTTGTGCCATAAAAAACAAAATGTGGTAATATAATAAGAAATAGTAAGAAAAGGAGAGATAGATCAAGGTATTTGAGAATTGCCAAAATACAAAAATAACGAAATATTAAAAATATTTCGTTATTTCACAAAGCGAAATATACCTAGATTAAGCCATGGTTGACTTTGTTGCGTTTGCCTTTTTGAGAAAGTTTTAGCAAAAAAGCAAAAAAGGGTCAGGCCCTGAATTTACTGATTTGGCTTTCGTCGCAAATCAGTAAATTCAGGGCCTGATCCTTTTTGTATATTTTTCTATAGGGAGTATTTTTTTATTTTACGGTATAAAACAGAAGGGTGTATACCTAGAATTTCTGCTGCCTTGTTACGATTACTCGCCACCTGCTGCAGGGTCTTGGCAATCAGCTCCTTTTCTGTTTCAACAATGACCTCGGCTAGCGTTTGTTGCTTCGTTAAGTTTGGATCATCTTTGAAAATGTTTTCCAAAAAGGGCATATGCTCTACGGAGATAATTTTATCCTCTGTGAAACTAAACATGCGTTCCAAAGCATTTTCCAATTGCCTAACATTGCCTGGCCAATGATATTTTTTAAGAAGATCCATGGCTTTATCGGTATAGCCTTCAATTTGGCAGTGAAGTTTCTGATTAAGCTTATCCGTCAAATAATGGGTTAAGAGTGGGATATCTTCTGGGCGTTCTCGTAGGGAGGGGAGTTTGAAGTTAATCACATTTAAGCGGTAATAGAGGTCTTCACGAAAAGTTGACTTAATAATCATTTCCTCGATATTTTGATTGGTAGCGGAGATAACTCGAACATCAAGGGTCACGGTTTTAACCCCACCAATTCTTTCCAGCTCCCGTTCCTGTAGGACAGTTAACAGCTTCGATTGCATGGTGAGAGGCATTTCACCGATTTCATCTAAAAATATCGTACCACCCTGGGCCAACTCAAATTTACCGGGCTTACCACCCTTTTTAGCACCGGTGAAGGCCCCATCCTCATAGCCAAAAAGCTCTGTTTCCAATAGGTTTTCCGGCACGGCGGCACAATTAACCCGGACAAAGGAATGTTGTTTACGGTTACTGGCATTGTGAATGGCCTGGGCCAGAACCTCCTTACCCGTACCGCTTTCACCGGTAATCAGAATGGTGGATGATGAAGGGGCCACCCTTTGGGCCAGTCTTTTGATCTCCTTTATCTGTTTACTTTCGCCGATCAGATTATTGAAGGTATATTTGGCCGTATAAATTTTTCGAATTTCTTCCTTGTATAATTCCAATTCCTTTTCCAATTGCCTTAATTTCAATGCCAGCAGCTTTCCCGAGGAAGAATCGGCAAAAAGGGATTTACCAATGGCACCGATGACCTCGCCCTGGCTGTTAAAGATCGGAATACGGTGTACAATCAGTTTATGGTTATTTACTTCCCAGGGCTCATATAAAATTGGATGCTGTGTCTTGATAACTTCAGGCAGTTTCGTATTTGGTGTAATTTCGGTAATGTGTTTGCCGATGGCGTCCTTTCTCTTGACTGCCACTATTTCCTGATAAGTACGATTGACTAATACCACGTAGCCTTTTTTATCGACAACCACCATTCCTTCATGGGGACTGTCTATTAGTACATCCCAGATATTGGCCAATACTGGATCCCTTGTTAGTGCTTGTTCTATTGTTTGGTGGTCTCTTGATCTGCTAATCACCAGGATGACCCCCTTAGTATATAATTTTTTAAATATTTCGCCAATAAACGGTCGAGTTCCTGCTAGATAATCGGACATCTGGAAAAATGTACTAATCCAGGGGGGCCTGGATGGGTAAGCAATAAAAAAATCCTGCTAGCAGCAGGATTTTTCTGTTTCATGATGTTGGCAGATTCCGGCAATATTTGCGGTAGGCAGCATGGTTGGTTGGGCCGGCATGTTCATTCAACCGGAAGGAGTGGCGAATCGCTTCGGTAATAAAAGCCTTGGCGGTATGTACGGCTTCCCTGATTGGTTTGCCCTTGGCTAATTCGGCGGTTATGGCTGCAGAGTAGGTGCAGCCGGCACCATGCGTAAAGGTGGTATTGATTCGATCACCTTCCAACACTTCGAAGGTTTCTCCGTCATAAAATACATCAATGGCTTTCTCATGTACTAACTTTGCACCACCTTTGATTAAAACATAGGGGCAGCCAAGGTCATAAATCTTTTGAGCGGCACTTTTCATCTCTTCCAGTGTTTTAATCGGGGCCTGTTGACTCAATTGGGCTGCTTCAAATAAATTTGGTGTAACAATGGTGGCCTTGGGAATCAGTACTTCCCTTAAATAGGTTGCATTCTCAGGATGCAAAATTTCATCTGCGCCTTTACATACCAAAACAGGATCTACGACCACATTTTTTAACGGATGCTTCTCTATTGTATCAGCTGCCAACTCAATCAGTTCCGTTGTGCCAAGCATGCCTGTTTTGAGGGCATCTACACCAATGGCTAAAATGGTTTTTAATTGCGATTTTACGGTTTCAATAGGTTGAGGAAAAACATTATGAGACCAGTCTTTAGGGTTCATAGAAACGATAACAGTGATTGCGGACATGCCGTAAACACCAAGCTCCTGAAATGTTTTTAAATCAGCCTGTAGACCGGCACCGCCACTACTGTCGGAACCAGCAATCGTTAAAGCTTTGAACATAGACATAAAAATTCCCCTTTTCCTTCTAGCGTACAAAAAAGATATCTTCGACGTAGGTAACGCAAATCCTCCAAGAAATAGTATATGCCTAACATTAAAAATCAAGTCATATAAGAAATTGACTTTTTCAAATGAACGAAGTATATTTGATTTTATCTTAAAGACAGAAAAAATAGGAGGCTTTGACTAGGATGAAAAAGCCAAAAATTAAAATTACTGTAGTTGATAAAATTGGCAAAGGCCACTGTCACCGGGGCCATAAAATAGGAGACACCTTTGACTTTGATACCGAGCGTGGTAATCTTTGCCCAATGGCGATGCATGTATTATTTCCGATGATTGATATTCTTAGATATGGCGGCTTACTGCCAGGTGGAGAAGATGAAAAATCCGGGGTTTTTTGTTGCCCGGATGTAAAGGTTATTAACGTTTTTAAAATAGAAAGGGTTTAAAGATAAAGCTCTCTAATCGTTGATTGCCCAGCGACTAGAGAGCTTTTTGGTAATAAACGTCAAGCTGATAACTTAAAATTTTTTGATAAACATATATTTGCGAATCTAATTTTTGGCTTAAACGAACCACTCTTGAATCGAATAAGGGTTTATCTACTGCATAATTTTGCAAGTTAAATCTAAGAAGCTCAATATTCCCCTTCAATAAGTCTGATATGGTAATAATGATAATGCCCCCCGATTAAAACATTTTTAAAAGTTACTTTTTAATTTTTTAGTAAATTAGACAGGAACAACTAAATTCCTTCTTGTTTTTTGAAATATTTTACAGAGAAAAGCTCTTCTAATTTAGAAGAGCTTTTTTGAGATTATTGATCGTTCGGTGGTTTTCCTGCCTTATGTTATAGTATACACCAAGGATAATGAAAAAGCTGCCTAAAAAGAAAGTACTGCTTAGTTGTTCCTTTAGGAATAACCAGCTAGGAATAACCAGCTAAGCAGTTTATATTATTTGTTTTTCGATACGGCTTACAGAAAAACCTCCTTCTGATTTGTCTATGTAAAATCGACAACCCCCGGCAACCGGGGGTTGTTTAAAGTATTATTTTTGTGTTCCGCAACAGCCGAAACCGTTGTTTAGGAATAAAAGGATAAGAATTAAGAAGATAAGAAAGGAATTGTCATTACAACCGCCGCCAAAACCAAAACCCATGTTTTTTACCACCTTTCCTTATGCTGGCTTGTGATAAAATCCAACATTTTTCAAAAGGGATCATTTACAAGCGGTTTATTAAACTACTTCTCCACACTGCAGCCGCCGTAACCGCCACCGCCGCCCAATAGTAACAAGATTAAAATTAAAAAAATGATAAAGGAACTGTTATTACCACCACCACAACCACCACTGCCGCCGCAACTACCACCAAAACCAAAACCCATTAGAAGACCTCCTCATAAATTATTTTAAAACTTGATCCATACTATGGTGGTATGTTTTTTTTGTTACATAAATCTAAAAGTATTTATTGTCAGGAAATAGACGATTTTACTAAAAGTAGTGGCATTTCCTTGGTGTGAAAGTTATTATAGAAAGAGAAAGAACACCGCGCTTGGAGTTGAGATATTGGTATGAACACAGAGGCCAGCGACCTAAGCATGACCGGCGAATTTGCCAACCCAAAGGGAAGCAGGAAAAAGAAAAAATACCGGATGAAAAAAGGACTTAAACGATTTCTTTGTTTGCTGTTGCTGCTATCCCTTTGTGCCGGTGGTTACTATCTACTACAAAGAGACATGCACTTACCATTAGCTTTAGGGGCAGAAACAAAAAAATCCGAACAGCAAATGCAGATTATAGATACCTCAAAAATATATCTATACAACCCTCAATTTGAAAAGGAGAGTCTGCTAATACAAGGGACAATTTTAGATCCCGATCTTCAATATAAAAATTCTCAATATAAGATCATTGACAATGAACTTTGTATCCGCATACAGGTTCAGCCAAATCCTGAAAAAGCCCTCAAAGAGTTTGGCTTCAAGGTACCCTACGATAAGAGCAAAATCAAAAATGTATATGTGATGGGTGCCACCGAAACAGACAAGTGTTTAATACTACAAAGCCCTGAATAATGCAGCTCGAAGGCCTGATGACCGAACAAGGGGGGAGGAGGCAAAATAAACAGTTTTGAAAAAAGAACTTGTGTAATTATCGGACTGGCTGTTTTATTATTTGTTATTTTTGGCGCAAGCGATCTAAATATTAAAATTAGTCAAGATATTTATCTTAGTTTACATATTATATTGGAGTTTTTTAGCATTGCTGTTTCCTTTTCCATCATGCTGCAGGGTTGGTTAACCTATCCCCATACCTTCGATAGCCGCCGCCTTTATCTTGGGGCTGTTTTTTTAGCTGTTGGCACCCTGGATTTAGTGCATACCTTATCCTTTCAGGGGATGCCTCCCTTTATTACAGAAAGCTCTGTGGCCAAGGCAACTTGGTTTTGGGTGACTGCTCGTTTAACGGAGGCTATTTCTCTAGCCATTATTTTCTTTTACCGGGAACGACAAGTTTACCATAAACACTGGAAGTCTTATTTTATAGCGTCATTTTTTTACGCAGTGACAATCTCCTGTATCATTATCGGCTGGGCGGGGCAACTTCCGGTATTGGTTGTGGAAGGCCAAGGGGTAACCAATCTAAAACTAGGCATTGAATACCTTGTTAGCATCTTACATCTCGCTACGGTGATCATGATTCTCCGCCGTTATCGTGAGGCTAAACAACAAAATCAATTACTAATGATAACAGCTTTGGTTTTCCTGTTCTGCGGGGAGCTGATATTTACCCTGTATCGCAATGTACACAGTGTATATAACATGTTGGGGCATGTTTACAAGGTGATGGGGTATTTTTACCTGCTTCGCTGCATGTATATTGTTACAGTAGATGAACCCTTTGTTAAAGTAAAACAAGTGGTTAAGAAAATGAGGGATGTGGAAGAGGAACTGAAAAACTTTTTTAACATCGCCCAGGACCTTTATTGTATCTTTGACGCGAAGGGTCAGATCAGACAAATTAACCAATCTTTTATTACGAACCTTGGCTACATCAAGGAAGATTTGCTAAACCAGGATCTCTATACTTTGATCCACCCAGAGGATAGGCCGATGGCCCGAGAAGAAATAAATAGAAGTATGTCCACGGATGAGTCCGCAATAAAATTTGAAAGCAGAAACAAATGCAATGACGGTTCCTATAAGTGGCTGGCCTGGGTTGCTGTTTTTGATCAAAATAAGGAGTTGTTTTTTGCTGCGGCAAGGGACGTTACGGATCAAAAGGAAATGCTTCAGAGGTTGCATGCTTATCAAGAAAAGTTAGAAGATTTAGTGGAGGAACGTACGATAAAATTATCCAGGGCCAATAAGGAATTGGATGCTACGAATAAAGAGCTGGAGTCCTTTTCTTATTCAGTCTCCCATGATCTAAGGACACCCCTCAGAAGTATGGATGGTTTTAGTTTGTCCCTGCTCGAGGATTACGGAGATCAGTTGGATGACGTGGCCAAGGATTATCTTTACCGTATTCGGGCAGCCAGCCAAAGAATGGGGCAAATGATTGATGATCTGCTGCATTTGTCTCGGGTAACAAGGCAGCAAATGCTGTTTAAGGAAATCGATTTAAGCCAATTGGCCTGGGAGGTTTTTGCAGAATTGCAAGCCACTGAACCAGAACGACAGGTCGAGTTCAAGGTTTCTTCTGATCTTATTGTCCAGGGTGATGTCAGATTATTAAAAATTGCTTTGAGCAACCTAATTGGCAATGCATTGAAGTTTTCGGCCAAAGTAAATAACCCTGTCATTGAGATAGGCCTCCGGTGGCGTGAGAAAAATCCAGTCTATTTTGTTCGTGACAATGGTGTGGGCTTTGATATGGCCTATGTGAACAAATTATTCAGGCCCTTTGAACGATTGCATGGGATAAAAGAATTCTCCGGTACAGGCATAGGACTGGCCACCGTAAAACGGGTAATTGACCGTCATGGTGGCAAGGTATGGGCTGAGGGAAGGCTGGGCCAAGGGGCAACAATTTATTTTACATTACAAATTTTTAGCCAAACTTACGATGAAAGCCCAAAGTCTATCGATATCTACCCATAAGCTCTATTTAACCGCTTCCGGCACAGGGTTTTCTTCTGGTGCCGGTTTTTTCTTGGCATGATCCTTACCCTGTAGGAAAAAAACCATGGGCAACGCTGCAAAAAGGAAAAAGGATGAGATTAAAAAGGTATCATTGATGGCCAAGACCATCGCCAGTTTTTGTACGAGTCCGTAAATGATACCAATGGCTCCGCTGGTTGCTGCATCTGTACTGGCACCGGAGGCAACCAACATGCCCTGAAGTTGTCCAGTAATGGAGGAAGCAACCGGCGAGGTATAGGAAGCTCCGTCAGACAGCCTGGCTGCGTGAAAGGCTTGACGATTTTGCATAATAAAAGTCATAATCGCAATACCAAAGGAGGCAAATATTTGTCGGCATACATTACTTAAGGAGGAAGCACGACCCACGAGATGTTTTGCCACCACATTCATGCCCACCGTTGTTAAAGGCATCATGGACAGGCCCATACCGATCGAGCGCACAATCATAATCCAAACGATCGTATGAGTACTGGTATCCATCGTTATATAATTGAGCTTAACTGTGCCGATGGCGGTGATGGCAATTCCGACAAAGCTAATCACTTTGGCCCCAAATTTATCAAATAACAGCCCGCTGAGGGGCATCATAAAGCCAGAGGCGAGAGCCGAAGGAAGTAACAATATTCCCGTGTCATAGGCAGACAGGCCCATCAAATTTTGGGTAAAAATGGGTACTAAAAATATACCGCCAAAAAGGCCAATATTAATAAGACCACCGATGATAACGCTAAGGGTGAAGGTTTTGTTTTTAAACAACCTTAAATCTAACATAGGATCCTTGCCATTTAGTTGGGATATAACAAAAAGCAAGAGAGAGAAAAAAGAAATGATAAACAACATAACGATGTAATAAGACGTCCAACCCTCTTTACTACCTTGACTTAGGGCCAGAAGCAGGGTAAAACAGCCCACTGTGGCAAAGAAAAATCCCCAGTAATCAAATTTTATGTTGGGACGGACGGGGGTTTCCTTTAGTAATTGGATGGACAGGAATATACCGATAACACAAACAGGTACATTAATTAAGAATAATAGGCGCCAACTAGAATGTTCCAGGATATAGCCTCCCAGGGTTGGGCCGACAGCTGGTCCCATAACCGCAGCCATGCCCCAGACACCCAGGGCTAAACCGATTTTTTGCATGGGGACAATCTTATAAATAATAACCATACTCACTGGCATAATGATGCCGCCCCCAATGGCCTGCAGCACCCGAAAGGCAATCAGGGAATTGTTGTCCCAGGAAAGGGCACAAAGTATGGAGCCAATTGTAAAAACAGCCGTTGAAAGGATAAACACCCTTTTATTGCCAAAACGATCCCCTAAATAGCCGGTAATGGGAATTACCACAGCGGAGGTCAACATATAGGCCGTAACCACCCACTGAATTTCATTGGCGGAGACACCAAATATGGTCATCAATTTCGGGATGGCCACGTTAACGGAGCTGTTATTCATAATGGCCGCAAAGGCACCGGTGACAAGCACAAATAAGGGAAGCCAAAAAGAAGGCTCTTTGTTAACTGATTGGTTGGATTCCATCGTATGTTCAATCTCCCATCCCAAAATAATAATCCACGAATATTAAATTTTCATTCCTTGCTGGTACCTTAACAGCACGGAAGCCGAATAGCCATTCATAAAACGAAACAGGCTAAAAGCTATCATAGCTAATAGAAGAAAATTATGATAAAATTCTATCGGATTTAGAAGTCCCTGTCTATAACTTTTAATCTAGAGATTCTGGGTATTGTTAAATATTGGAATGGTGAAACAATGTATAGAAGATGGAAACCTGGACAATTATTGGTTGCCAGTTATTTTTCGGTAGGAATGATCGGGACGTTATTATTAATGCTGCCTTGGGCAACCAGGGAAGGTCCGTCCAGTACATTTTTACAAGCTTGGTTTACAGCCACATCTGCGCTGACTGCCACAGGGTTGACGGTAGTGTCCACGAATACCCATTGGACCGTATTTGGCCAAACTGTCATTCTTATCCTTATGCAAATAGGCGGTCTGGGAGTGATGGTTCTTACCACTCTGTTCCTGTTTCTTCTTGGCATGAGAATTCCCTTGGGGCAAAGGTTGCTGATTGCACAGGACCGTAATAATTTTAATGTTACAGGTGTTATTCGATTGGCCCGAAGCGTACTTTTATTGACATTAATCATTGAAGGAATCGGAGCGCTTTTAATGGCTTATTTTATACCGGGTGTTTGGCAAAACGGATTTTGGCCGGGTATTTTTTTTGTTATTTTTCATGCAGTAAGTGCCTTTAATGGGGTGGGATTTGACTTAACCGGACAAAGTTTGGAACCCTTTCGCCAGTCTCCCGGCATTTATTTGGTGTTTACGCTGTTAATCCTTTTGGGTAGTTTAGGCTATGTGGTCTTACAGGAACTTCTTATTCAACGTCGCTGGTCCCGAATTAGTCTGCACAGTCGTTTGGTTTTATGGGTAACCGGCCTAATCACTCTCCTGGGCAGCACCTTTTACTTCCTAACCGAGTACAGCCAGATGGCAGGTTTATCTCTGGGACAAAAAATTGTTGAGAGTTTCTTTCATACCGTAACCAGGACTGCGGGTTTTACAGCCGTACCAACTGCCATCTGGAACGAACCCTTTATTTTCCTCATGATTCTGATGATGTTCGTGGGAGCTAGCCCTGGCTCTACGGGCGGTGGTATTAAAACCACCACCTTTGGTACCATTGTACTGGCTGTTTGGTCCATAGCCCGGGGCAGAAAGGAAGTTGTCCTCTGGGAACGGGAAATTGCCGCCGAAAGTGTAATGAAAGCCTTCACTGTAACCGTTGTTGCCTTAATGATCATCTTTCTCAGTACCTTAGCCATCATGATTATCGAAGGACTTTCTTTACTGCCTGTTTTGTTTGAAGTGGTATCTGCCATGGCAACTACGGGTCTTTCACTGGGAATAACCTCGGAGTTATCCCCCATGGGACAAGTCTTAATTACGATTTTAATGTTTGTGGGACGGATTGGCGTTTTATCACTGATAATCTTTTTGACCAAACAAGAAAATCGACGGTTACGTTATATGAAGGAAGATATCTTAATTGGATAGGATGGTCTAAATGAGAAAATCAATTTTAGTCATAGGTATTGGTAGATTTGGCCGGGGTGTTATTGAGGGGCTTTATGAAAAAGGTCAGGATATTTTTGCCATTGATGCCAATGAGGATGCGTTGGAAAGTGTGCGTGGCATGATTGTCTCCGGGGCCATACTGGATGTGGCGGAGGATGATGAGGAGTTAACCCGAATTGTTGGTGACAAAAATTTTGATGAGGCGGTGGTGGCCATGGGTGAGGATCTGGAAGGTGCCCTAATCGCTACCCATATTCTCAAGGAAGCTGGCCTGCCTGTATCAGTTAAGGCCTCCACAGAGAGAAGGGGCAATGTTTTAATCAAAATGGGTGCGGATCGAGTTGTTTTTCCTGAAAGGGATATTGGCCATCGATTGGCCCATCTTATATCGAATGATTCTGTAATAGACCTTTTAGAGCTGCCCCAAGGATTTATGGTGGAACAAATTGGGGTAGGTAAAATTTTTACCGGTCAAACAATGGCTGAAATGGATATACCTAGCCGCTTCGGTGTTTATGTTTTACTGGTATATCGGGGCGATATCCCCATCCAACCTCAGGCTTCAACAATTTTAGAAGTCGGTGATGAGATTATTGTATTTGGGAAAAGGGATAAGTTGGAGGAATTTGAAAAACAGAACTTTGCTTAGGCTACAAAAAATATTTGTGAAAGATGTGTTTATTTTCAACCTTCACTGAATATATATTTTTAAAACAGTGGAGGTGGTTCTCATGTTTCCTAAATACACTCGTGTTATCCTTTGTAATGGTAAAGAATATCATTTAACAGAGGCTTGGACTGGCGAGATTGTTGTAAAACAGGAGGGCTCGGACAAACCATTGGATTGGCAAAGCAATGAATACCTTCGTGTAGTTTGTGAGTATAACTTAACGGAAAATATTTTACCCCAGGGCTACCAATAAAATGAAAGGTCCCTAAGCCCCGGCTAAAGCCGGGGATTTATTTTTTATACAACATATTGAAAAAAGGGTAATAAAAACTGATTGATATGACGAGTAAGGCAAAATATAATTAATCGAACATAATACAAAAGAATTGCTAAAGATGATGGAAATGGAGATGACTAGGCTTGTTAAAGCTATTTAAATTTCTCAAGTCATATCAGTTGCCTATTTTTCTGGTCGTGATGCTTATCTTTTTACAATCCATGGCGGAACTATACCTGCCAACCTTAATGTCGGATATTGTTGATATTGGGATTGTTAATGGTGATACAAGTTATATTATAAAAATTGGTTCCTTTATGCTAGTGGTTGCTGCGGTGGGCACAGTCTGTTCCGTTGCGGCAAACTTTCTTTCGGCCAAGGTTGCAGTGGGCTTTGGTAAAAATTTGCGCACAAAGATCTTTACCCATGTAGAGAATTTTTCCTTACAGGAATTTAATAAAATGGGTACAGCCTCACTGATTATTCGGACCACCAATGATATTACCCAGGTCCAGCAGGTATTAATCGTAATTCTCCGTATGATGATCAGCGCACCACTGATGTGCATTGGCGGCATTATCATGGCAGTTTCTAAGGATGCCAAACTATCCTTGGTGCTGGTGGGGGTTATTCCCATTCTTGCCCTGGCTATTTATATCATTAGCAGTAAAGGAATACCACTTTTTCAGGCCATGCAGCTTAAGCTGGATAAACTAAACCTGGTCTTGCGGGAAGGTCTTACTGGAATTCGGGTTATCCGCTCCTTTAACCGGACGGACTATGAAAAGGAGCGTTTTCATGAGGCCAACGATGACCTTACCAATACCGCAATTAAGGTAAATAAAGTGATGGCAGCGATGATGCCCACCATGATGTTGGTCATAAATTTTTCTACCATTGCGATCATCTGGTTTGGTGCCATCCGTATTGATCATGGCAATATGCAGGTGGGGGACTTGATGGCCTTTATCCAGTATGCCATGCAAATATTAATTTCTTTCATGATGGTTTCCATGATGTTTATCATGATTCCGCGGGCTGCTGTGTCTGCCCAGAGGATTAATGAAGTATTGGATATGGAGCCTCAAATTAAGGACTCCCAGAGGGCTGAGCTTACCCAGGCAGGGAGGGGCTATGTTGAGTTTCAAAATGTTGCCTTTAGCTATCCCGGTGCAGAAATGCCGGTTCTGGCTGACATATCTTTTTGTGCCAAACCAGGCCAAATGACCGCAATTATTGGTGGTACAGGCGCAGGTAAGTCTACCTTGATTAATTTGATTCCCAGGTTTTACGATCTTGATAGCGGTCGCATTTTGGTTGATGGTCTGGATGTACGTCAAATGTCACAGGAACAACTGAGGAGCAAAATTGGTTTAGTAACGCAAAAAGCGATGCTTTTTTCAGGAACCATTGCGGATAATATTCGCTATGGAAAGGAAGGGGCTACAGATGAAGAAGTAAGACAGGCAGCTGATATTGCCCAGGCCAATGAGTTTATCCAGCTTCTGCCGGAGGGTTTCAATGCGATGATCTCCCAGGGTGGGACAAACCTATCGGGTGGTCAAAAACAGCGTCTGGCCATTGCCCGGGCTTTGGTGAGAAGACCAGTCCTATATATTTTTGATGATAGCTTCTCTGCCCTTGATTTTAAAACGGATGCAAAACTTCGGGCAGCCCTCAGAAAGGAAACCGCTAATGCCACAATGTTAGTGGTTGCCCAGCGAGTAAGCACCATCATGGAGGCAGATCAAATTATTGTCTTAGATGAGGGACGCATTGCCGGCATTGGCAATCACCGGGAATTGATGCAAAGCTGTCCCGTCTATGCTGAAATAGTGGCCTCGCAGTTGTCAGAGGAGGAAGTAGCGTGAGTGATAAAGATCTAAAACATAAACCAAGAGGCAGGCGTGGCTTTGGCCATGGGGCACAGCCCCTAACGATGCCTGTGCAGAGGGCCAGGGATTTTAAAGGCACCCTGAAAAGACTGCTTGGTTTTTTAAGACCCTATAAAATGCGTTTAATGGCTGTTTTCTTCGCCGCTGTGCTGGGGACGGTTTTTAATATTGTCAGCCCGAAAATCCTAGGTAAAGCCACAACTACCTTGTTTGAAGGAATTATGATGAAAATGAAGGGTGTACCGGGTGCCTCAATTGACTTTGCAGCGATCCTTCAGATAATCCAAATGATAGCGATACTTTATATTTTTAGTGCTTTGTTTACCTATACCCAGCAAATTATTATGGCTGGGGTGGCCCAGCGGGCTGTTTTTGATCTGCGCAAGGCAGTCAATGATAAACTTTCTCGCTTACCCCTTAAATATTTTGACTCCCATGCCAATGGGGAAATCTTAAGCCGAGCTGTCAATGATATCGATAATATCAGTACCACTTTGCAACAGAGTCTTACTCAACTGATAACCTCCATCATTACCTTAGTTGGTATAACTGTGATGATGTTGACGATCAGCCCCTTAATGACCTTTATCCTCGTTCTTACGTTACCCCTTAGTTTTGTGGTAACCATTTTGATAGCTAAACGCTCACAGACTTTTTTCATGGAGCAGCAAAGGGCCATTGGGGAACTAAATGGGCATGTGGAGGAAATGTTTACCGGACATCCGATTGTTAAAGCCTTTGGGCATGAGGCTAAATCAATTCAAGGGTTTAATGCTATAAATGAAAGGTTATATCATTGCGGTTGGAAAGCCCAGTTTATTTCGGGCATTATCATGCCTCTGATGGGTTTCATTAATAACATTGGTTATGTGTTAGTCTGCGTGGTGGGTGGTGTTTTGGTTACTAGAAGGGCCATTGAAATTGGTGATATTCAAGCATTTATCCAATATACCAGACAGTTTTCCCAGCCCATTACCCAGGTGGCGAATATCAGCAATATTATTCAATCCACCATTGCTTCCGCTGAGCGGGTTTTTGAGTTATTGGATGAACCGGAAGAGACACCGGAAGCTGCCCAGGCAAAGAATATGGCAACCCCCAGGGGGGAAGTGAAATTTGAAAAGGTTAAATTTGGCTATCAAGAAGATGTTACCTTGATTGAAGATATGAATATTAATGTTAAGCCAGGCCAAACCATCGCCATTGTTGGCCCCACCGGCGCCGGTAAAACAACCTTAATTAATTTGTTGATGCGTTTCTATGAAATTGACGGCGGGAAAATTACCATTGATGGGGTAAATATTCAAGAACTCCAGCGTGGCAGTCTGCGCAGTCTCTTTGGCATGGTGCTGCAGGATACCTGGCTGTTTAACGGCACCATCCGGGATAATATTGCCTATGGCCGCCTTGGTGCCAGCGAAGCAGAGGTTGCCTGGGCAGCCAGGGCTGCCCAGGCAGATCACTTTATCAGAACCCTGCCCGATGGTTATGACACAGTATTAAATGAAGAAGCTTCGAATATCTCCCAAGGGCAGAAGCAGCTCCTAACCATTGCCCGGGCCTTGCTGGCTAATCCGCCTATCCTGATTCTTGACGAAGCCACCAGCAATGTGGATACCCGAACCGAGGTGTCCATTCAAAGGGCCATGAAGGAGTTAATGAAGGGCAGAACAAGTTTTGTCATTGCCCATAGGCTCTCCACCATTCGGGATGCAGATTTGATTTTGGTGATGAATGATGGTAAGGTCATCGAACAGGGTAAGCATGAAGAACTTCTTGCACAGGGTGGTTTTTATGCCGACCTTTATAACAGCCAGTTTACGGCCAAAGGTATTTGCGAAGCGGTATAAGCCCAGCCTTCCGCTTATGGAAGGGTAGCTGGGCAGGAGCCATGAGCAAAGGACCCCTAAGAACAATGCCTAAAAAGCCAAGGCCCAAGGCCGACTACCCTAGTCTATTTCCTAAAGGAGGTAGACTTATTTTTTTACACCATTTTTTGAATATTTTACATAAAAGCAAAAAAACTGGTAATCCTAATAAAAATTTCAAAGGGGGGGTTTATTTGTCCCGGGAGGCTATCTCCCATCGTAAGGATGGGCGTATCAGTATTCACGACTCTGTGCAAGAAATGTATGAAAGGATTCACTCGGACGGTCTGAGTAACGTTTTTGATCGTTATGACCCCCAGGCCAAGATTCGCTGTAACTTTTGTAATGAAGGGGTTAGCTGTCAGTTATGTACCGGTGGTCCCTGTCGTATCTCAGATAAAGTGGGTGCCACCCATGGTGCCTGCGGTATTGATCGTAACGCCATGGCTATGCGGGATATGCTGCTGCGCAATATGATGGGTACATCTACCTATACCCACCATGCCTACAATGCCTTTCGTACCCTAAAGTCCACCGCAGAGGGTAAAACACCCTTTCAGATTACCGATGTCGATAAGCTTTACTGGATGTGCGATAAATTAGAGATTGATAAGGGCAATAGTAAAGAGGAAGCGGCCATTCATTTGGCGGATTTTCTCATGTACCAATTAAGCAGTGGTTACGATGATCCACCTAAGATGGTGGAAGTATTTGCCCCGGAGCCAAGGAAAAAGAAATGGCGTGAACTGGCTATTTACCCAGCCGGGGTTATGCATGAAATCAAAGATGCCGCGGCCAGTTGTTTGACCAACGTCGATGGTGACCATGTTTCGATGGCTAAAAAGGCCATGCGTTTGGGTATTGCCACAATTTATGGCTCACAAATTGGCTTGGAGATGGTTCAGGATATCCTATTTGGCACCCCTAGTCCCCACGAAGTACAAGTCGACTTGGGTATTATGGACCCCGAGTATGTAAATATTGTCGTCAATGGTCATGAGCCTTGGATTGGCGTAGCAACCCTGTTGGCTGCTAAGGACCCCAAGAATCAGGAAAAGGCAAGGCAAGCTGGGGCTAAAGGAATTAAATTAACTGGTTCTATCGAGTGTGGCCAAGAAGTACTGCAGCGGTTTGAAATGGATGAGGTCTTTAATGGACTTACCGGTAACTGGTTGGCCATTGAACCACTTTTGGCCACTGGAACGGTGGACATCTTTGCTATGGACGAAAACTGTTCACCACCCTATATCGCTCCCTATGCGGATAAATACCAGATTACCATGGTATCCGTAAACGATTTAGTGCGTATTCCGGGCGTAGAGAAAAACTTTGACTACAAGCCACCGGAGGCCGCCAATATTGCCCAACAGCTAATCGACTGGGGCATTGAAAACTTCCAAAAACGTAAGGAACGTAAAATTGAGCCAAAGGTACCCACTAAGGTACAAAAGGCCATTGCTGGTTTTTCCACAGAGGCCGTTTTAAAGGTTCTGGGAGGAAAACTAGATCCCCTGTTGGATGTGATTAAAGCTGGCAAAATCAAAGGGGTGGTGGCCCTGATCAACTGCACCACTCTGGCCACTGGACCCCATGACTATATGACGGTTAATGTGGCGAAGGAATTAATTAAGCGGGATATTCTGGTTATTGGCGGCGGCTGTGGCAACCATGCCATGGAAGTTGCCGGCTTGTGCAACCTGGAGGCCGTGGAGATGGCGGGACCGGGTTTGAAGGAAATTTGCCAGGCCCTAGGCATACCTCCTGTGCTTAGTTTTGGTACTTGTACCGACACGGGACGGATGTCCATGCTGGTAACGGAAATTGCCAATGCCCTTGGCGTGGATACCTCCGACCTGCCAGTGGCTGTCACTGCTCCCCAATATTTAGAGCAAAAGGCAACCATTGATGCCCTCTTTGCCCTGGGCTATGGCCTCTACACCCACCTAGCACCCATACCACCAGTAAGTGGCGGACCAGACCTAGTAAAACTATTAACCGAAGATTTAGAGGGAATTACCGGCGGTAAAGTAGCTCTAGCCAACAACCCAGTTGATGCCGCCGACGGCATTGAAGCACATATTAACAAGAAACGGGCTGCGCTGGGTATATAGCATGATGTTGAAGGGGGTTCGGACATAATCCGAACCCCTTTTAATGGTCCTTTTTCAGAATAGCTAGCCAAAAGGTTAAAGGCTGACAGCTAAAAGCAAAAAAATTGAAACTTCCCCAACGAATGATCATAGAGTATTATTAGATCAAAGATTATACCCTTCCCAAAAAGGGGTGGTTGGGTTGAGTGCTAAGATAAGGGCAGCAAGATTATCGATCATGTCTAATGCTTTGTTGACCCTCGGTAAGTTGGCTGTTGGCTTTTCGATGAATTCAGTAAGTGTAATTTCAGAAGCAATTCACTCGGGTCTTGATTTAATCGCATCTTTTATTGCATTTTCGGCCGTGAAAATTTCTGCTAAACCAGCTGATGAATGTCATAACTTCGGCCATGGAAAGTATGAAAACGTTGCCAGTGTCATTGAGGCTGTGTTGATTATCGGTGCGGCCATCATGATTATTTGCAATGCGATACCAAAGCTCTTAGGGGAGGTTGTTATTAACCATCTTGGTCTAGGGGCTGCGGTGATGGGTATTTCCGCCTTTGTCAATTTACTTGTCTCCAGAAAACTGATGAAGGTTGCCAAGGAAACGGACTCACCCGCCTTAGCCGCGGATGCCTGGCACTTGCTAACGGATGTTTATACTTCTCTAGGGGTATTTATCGGCATAGTCGTCATTTATTTTACTGGTTTTACCATCATCGATCCAATTATTGCCATTGTGGTTGCTTTTTTAATTCTTAAAGCGGCTTTTAACTTGATCAGAGGTTCCATGGACAGCATTCTGGATGCCAGACTGCCTCAAAATGAAGTTCGTATCATTGATGAAACCATAAAACGCTATTCAGACCAGATCATTGATTATCATGATCTTCGCACAAGAAAATCTGGCAGCGAGAGATACATTGATATGCATTTGCTAATTCCCAAGTGTTGTACTCTGGTGGAGGCACACCATTTATGTGATCAAATAGAAACGGATATTCGTTTGCAACTTCCGAATATTTGTATTTTAATCCATGCAGAACCATGCGGCGCGGAATGCTACGCAGAGAATTCACCCAATCGCTGTAAACGCTGCAAAAAACATTATAAAGTATTCCTGTAGAAAACCTGTGAAAAGATCACGGGTTTTTCTTGTTTTTTTGTATATAATATTAATTGGCAATTTTTATGGCAAGGTTGACTTCTTAGTGCTAAAATGAAAGAAAAATAGGTTTTTTTGTCAATAGGCAAATTTTGGGGCTGTTGACACAAGAGGGGAAAGGATACACGTTGATGGATATTGCAAAAAGGTTGGACAGGCTGCCGGTGGTTCCCATGCATTGGTCAATTTTACTGGCCACTGGTATTGGCTGGCTATTTGATTCCATGGATGTCGGATTGGTTTCTTTTGTTATGCCCGCCCTGCAGAAGGAATGGGGACTGTCACCATCAGAGCTTGGTTTAATTGGCAGTATTGGCATGGTGGGGATGGCCCTGGGGGCCGCCCTCAGTGGAACCTTAGCGGACAAATATGGGCGCAAGAAGGTGATCTTATTTACCTTAGTTTTATTTGGCCTGGCCACTGGTTTTGCTGGGCTGGCTACTGGTCTTACCACGATGCTATTGGCGAGATTTTTTGTTGGCCTAGGATTGGGTGGTGAATTACCTGTGGCATCAACTCTGGTTAGCGAGATTTCCCCCTTATCCGTGCGGGGACGTTTTGTTGTTCTATTGGAAAGCTTTTGGGCCTGGGGGTGGATTGCCGCAGCCCTCATAGCCTATCTACTGATTCCACAATATGGTTGGCGAATTGCCTTTTATATTGGCGCGGTTCCGGCACTGGCCGCTGTTTTTCTCAGGCGAGCGATACCGGAGTCACCACGGTTTTTAGTACAACAGGGCCGCTATCAAGAGGCGGATGCCATTGTTTCTCAAATGGAGCAACAAGCGGGAATAAAGGTAGATGAAACCAGTAAGGATTGGACCCTTGTTAAGGAGCAGGGTGTTTCTTTCCGTGAACTTTGGTCGGGATCATTTTGGCGGCCCACCCTAACCCTTTGGATATTATGGCTGGGTATTAACTTCGGCTACTATGGCTTTGTTATGTGGATTCCTACTTTATTGGTGGGTAAGGGCTTTTTGGTAATTAAGAGTTTGCAGTTTGTCTTAATTATGACGCTGGCACAGGTGCCAGGCTATTTTACTGCTGCCTATTTAATAGAAGTAATTGGCCGCAAAGCGGTACTGATCCTTTATTTAGCTGGTACTGCGGTTTCGGCCTACTTCTTTGGTCAAAGTAACACAGTTACTGAGATTATGGTTATGGGAAGCCTCCTTTACTTCTTTAGCCTGGGTGCCTGGGGGGCGGTTTATGCCTATACGCCAGAGAACTACCCAACCCGTGTCAGGGGCACGGGTGTTGGTTGGGCTGCTGCGGTGGGTCGCTTAGGTGCCATCGCGGCCCCCTATGTGGTAGGTGTGCTTTATGAGGCCCTGGGAAATGAAAATGGCTATGCGGTGGTCTTTTTTATGCTAACAGCGGTTTTTGCCCTCACGGCCCTGGCAGTTCTGTTTTTGGGCCAAGAAACCCGAGGCAAGATCTTAACCTAGCCTTTAACCGTTAGCAATTCGTTTTTAGTTTTTTGGCTAAGGGCTAACAGCTAAAATATTTGGAACGGAGTTATGTTATGAGTGAAAAAGTACTTTTGTTGGTGGAAGACAACCCCGATGATGAGTTTTTAACCTTGAAGGCATTAAAAAAGAACAATTTGGCTAATGTTGTGGTGGTGGCCAGGGATGGCGTGGAGGCTTTGGATTATCTGTTTGGTACGGGGATTTATGAGGGGCGTGATACCAGTTTCATGCCGGAGGTTATGTTATTGGATTTAAAACTTCCCAAAGTCAGCGGCTTAGAAGTATTAAAAAGAATGAGAAGTGATGCACGGACAAAATTTGTGCCAGTGGTTGTTCTAACATCGTCCATTGAGGAAAGGGATCTTGTTGAAAGCTACCAGCTAGGGGCAAATAGCTATGTTCGAAAACCCGTAGATTTTATAGAGTTTACCGAGGCTGTCAGGCAGTTAGGTCTGTATTGGATGGTACTAAACCAATTGCCAAACGAAAAAATGTCAAGGAGTTAGGGTGTAAATTGCTTAATTAACGTTAATGCACGATAGCTGGGGGTTTTAGGCGAATGACAAAGGATCTTCGAGTATTAATCGTGGAGGACTCAGCGGATGATACCCTGCTTCTTTTACGGGAATTGCGCAAGGGTGGCTATAATATTTTCTATCAACAGGTTGATAACCGACAAGATATGCTTGTTGCCTTGGCAGAAGCAAAATGGGATATTGTTATTGCAGACTATGTGATGCCTGGTTTTGGAGGCATGGACGCACTTCGGTTGGTTAAGGAAAGGGACCTGGATATTCCCTTTATCATTTTATCAGGGAATATTACGGAAAGTACAGCGGTGGAGGCCATGAAGGCCGGGGCCCATGATTATATTGTCAAGGGTAATCTGGCCCGACTGATGCCTGCCATCGAACGTGAAATTCGTGAGGCTGCAAGCCGAAAGCAGAGAAAGCAATTAGAAAAAGAGATGATTCGCTTAGACCAATTAAATTTGATTGGTCAAATGGCAGCCGGGATAGGCCACGAGATCCGCAACCCCTTGACCGTAGTGCGTGGTTTTTTACAAATGCTGGCGGATAAAGAATGTGCCCAGTATCAAGATTATTTTATAACAATGATTGAAGAAATCGATAGAACCAATGATATTATTTCCGAATTTCTTTCCCTTGGCAGAAACCACACGAGTCAGTTAGATTGGCATCCGTTAAACCCCATTATTGAAAATATAGCTCCCCTCCTTCAGGTAGATGCACTGGGGAGGAATAATACGATAGAAATTAAGCTGGAGCAACTTCCCCAGGTACGTCTTAACCCTGCGCAAATCCGTCAGGTCATTCTGAATTTAGCCCGCAATGGTTTAGAAGCAATGCCCCAGGGTGGTTGTCTAACCATTCGTACCTTTACTTCCGGTGATGAAGTCATTCTTTCCGTTTCAGATCAAGGCCCCGGAATTACCCCAGATGTACTTGCTAAGATAGGCACCCCCTTCTTCACAACCAAGGAGCGGGGGACTGGTCTGGGCATGACCGTTTGCCATGGCATAGCAGCAAGACATCAGGCAACCATCGATATTGAAACGGGATCTTCAGGAACAACTGTCCTATTAAAATTTAAAACCAAGCCTTTATAAAAATTATTTATCGATAGCGGCCGTATACACCAAGGTGGACGAGGGTTGTTTGTTCTGGCAGGTAACGAATGAAACGTTCGTCCCAGAACCTCGACCATTCACCCAGTGGCTGCAACTGTTCAGAAATAAGTTCTTGATCTATTTTATCCCACAGTGCGGCTTGTATTTTTAGGCGGTTTGCATCTCTGTAGTCTGAGAGGCAATATTCATGTTCGATACAGACAGGTGCTGCCAAAGCACCTGTCTTAGTGTGGGGATTGCAACTAATTACCGGCAAGTAGAGACGCTGACAGATGCGAAATAATATTGATTTTATTTCGCTGTCTGGCAAATCGATCACAACGGGTATAGACTCATCGGTCATATTTAATGAGGTTAATATTTCTTTAATGGCTTTACCCAAGCTATCCGAACTGCGGTGATTCGGCAAAATTACCCTTCGGGTAAAGGGGTAGGGTATTTGGAAGGAAGCCTGGCGGTAATGGATTGGGGCACTGGGTGCGTGGGGTAAGCCCTGCTCCGTCAGCCCAAAAATAAGTTGTTTATCCTGTTGAAAAACTTTAATGACATGTCCGGAAAAAGGGGAGTCAATCAGAAAACATCCTGCCATGGGTGCCTTGACCGTATAAATAGGAAACTGGCGTGCCTTTGACTCGGTCATCAGCATACCGTTACCGCGCAGGGTAAGGATTTTAGCCTCAATTCCTACTTTCTTCATTGCTTGATGCAGCTTATTATAAAAATGGTTAACCCCTGGCAGCAGCAGGGTATTTATTAATAACAGGTTTTCCCTGGCCGAATAACCAATTTTATTTAAGGCAGAACCGATAAGAAATGGTAATGGACCAAGATGTTTACTCACCAGGGGCTCTAGAACCTCCCTGGTCAAGTGACGCCATGTAAAATAGGAAGGATTAATTGCCAAGGCACTTAGCCTTTGGGTGCTCATTTTTTTCAGGATATCCTCCAGGCCCCCGAGACTATCCACTGTTCCTGTGATAACAAGTTCTTGTAAGGAAGAGTGTTCCAAGGGGTGATGATCCCTGGTTATCTTAGGGAGATATCGGATATAACCAATTTTGTCCCGGCTAATTTGACCGACCTCAAAAAGGTCAAGAAAATCACAGGTAATCAAAAGGGTTTTGATTTCCGCGGGAGCAGCAACGGACTGCTTGAGCAGATCATTAATTAACCTGTCAAAGGTATCGGATAAATCACGGTCATAACCAACTTGGCCGGTTGCCGATAGGATATCTTCAATGGCCAGAAGGCAGGAAATGTTTTTTTCTTCCAAATATATGCTCAAGGTATAGTTCATAGCTTAAACTCCATTTTTACCAAAATAGTAATCAGGGTGAAACATCTCTAAGGGCTCATAACTGGACTTATAACCAAAGGAGGCCGGGCCAACCACGGTCAAGGCTTTGGTGGTACGCAGCATATTGGGACAGGGTATACCAATGACCGCTATTTGCATGCCATTATATATTTCATTATTATTGATGGGCTTACCCGAAGGATATTCGAGAAAAGAAATGATGTCCGGCACCATGGCCACCATTTTATCATTGCGATAGGCAAAGACGTTTTCATTTTGTATTAGTACCTGAAAGCTATCCGCTTGATAATGTTTAATTCCTTTTAAGACCACGGATTTTAATTTTTGCGTGGCAATATTACCTATTTCCACCACAGAGCCAATAAATAGTTCGATGGCCTGGCCATAGATAGAGTTTTTCGTTACATGGCTTAAACCCTGAAAGGTATCTTCATAGGGACCATTTTTTAAAGCAAGCCCCATCTCCAGGGCGAAGGAAAGGGTGCCTGGCACGATGAATTCTTTCATTTCCCTGCCAGTCATAGCCTGCCCGGCAAAGTAGCCCACTCCCCCATACTTAACCAGAGCTTTCCTTATATTAAGGTCAAACAGAAAGTTATCTTCATGGAAAAACAAGTCCTCTTTTCCCTCGGAGTTGGCAAGGGCAGAGGGAGTTCCAGGTTGGCCGTAGATATGAAAGGTGGTCATATGCAATTCCGGGAAAGCCCGGCCCATGCCGTCGCCGTCAACTAATGGAATACCGGTTTTAGCTGCCACCATTAGGGGATAGAGGATATTAATGCCCGCAGCTTCCAGGGCAAAAAGGGCATCTACCTTACGGTTAATGGCTTTTTCCAGTAGGTTAATGGCTCTTTTTCCTTCGCTGCCATCGGGTAGGTTTTCTTCCATTAGTTCCGGCGAACCAAGCAGCCCAACCGAAGCAACTGTATAATTATCAGGTAATTGATGATAGGGGATCACTTTAATCCTTTGCTTATTTCTTTTTAAATCGTTCTCCAGCGGGGTAGTCAAAGTGAATGCATTGCCGCCACCGCCGGAACCTAAGAGGATACTGCCCAGGGTTAAGGGAAGGATGTCTTGGTCAACAAAATTTTCCCGCATCATTGCTTACTCCTTGATCTTATATTTTTTGATCCGACGATAAAGTGTCGCCAGACTGATTCCCAGGACAGCGGCGACTCTTTTTTTGCCCTCGGTATGCCAACCATAACGATTAAGCAGGTCAATTATTTCTTGCTGGGATCTTTGTTCCTTCGTTTTTTGGGGCAAGGGAGCCGTGGTATGGACCAAAGGGGTTTTCTCGTTGGTTAGTTGTCGAATATTTAAGGGTAAATCCCCGGGGGCAATGATTTCTTGATTATGAATATTAACCAGATATTCGACCATGTTTTCTAATTCCCTGATATTTCCCGGCCAATTATAGCCAAGCAACTTCTGTAGGGCGGCGTAAGACAAGATCCTAAAGGGTTTCCTCAGCAAAAGACAATATTTTCTCAGGTAATAGTTAAGCAATAACTCGATATCCTCTGGACGTTGTCTTAGTGGAGGGATAAAAATGGGTATTACATTTAATCGAAAGAACAGATCCTCCCGAAAGGTGCCTGCCTCAATCATTTCTTCCAGGTTGCGGTGAGTGGCGGCCACCAGTCGTATGTTAATAGAAATAGGACGGGATCCCCCCACACGTTCGATACTCTTTTCTTGGATTACCCTTAGGAGTTTAGCCTGAAGGGTTAAGGGCATATCACCAATCTCATCCAGAAAAAGCGTACCATTGTTGGCAAGCTCAATGATACCTGGTTTTCCACCTTTTTTGGCACCTGTAAAGGAGCCTTCTTCATAACCAAACAATTCACTTTCCAGAAGTGACTCTGGAATAGCGGCACAATTGATGGCCACAAAGGGACCACCGGACCGCAAACTCAATTCGTGAATGGAGTGGGCGAATAACTCTTTACCAGTGCCGCTCTCGCCCCGCAGCAAGATAGTGGACTCAGAACCTGCAACCTGTTTAACCATACTAATTATTTTTTGCAGGGCAGGAGATTTACCGATTATTTTAGGTAACTCCGGTGCGGGTGGAACTCGTTGGGGTGTAGGGTTAGTGGGTATGGCATTTTGGCTATGATAAAGTGCTCCGATAAACTTTTTATCATGATAAAAGTTTTTAACTTGGATTTGTAAAGGGGTTTCCATTAAGTTAAAGTTATTGCCAAGGGTTTTAAAACTCTTTGGGTTTTTGTTATTCTCCAAGTAATGGGGAAGTTTAAGTTTTTCTGCCGGCTCGTTCATGGTACTTATTTCCCTTTGTTCGTCCACTAAGACAACACCCTCTGGGATGAGCGATAATAGATAATGGATTTGCTGGGTATGCAGCAAGTCTTTTTTTATCTGGGCATTTTGCCTAAGTAGAAATTCGATATGTTCTGCATAGTTTTTGAGGTGACGCAGCCAAGGATTTAAGCCCAGGGTTTTCATGTAATCCAGAGCTGTCTGGGTAAATTGCAGACATACTCCGCTGCCTGGCTCCTGGCTATTTTCCAGAAAGGGGAAAAACAACTCCAATGCTGTTGAGCAGGTATCAACCACTGGACATTTCAGGCACAGGTGGTGTTGTCTGGGGGAATTGATTACAACTGAGCTGTTTAGCTGTTGGGCCTCCCCTATGATTGGCCATTCCTTGACCAGGGTGTGAGGCGAGGGTAAGGTTGTAAAGATTATTTTTTGCCGATACCAAAGGGTAATCTGACAGGGTAACAAATTTTCCAAGCTATTAACAGCCGCAGTTATTGCCCCACTGATAAGCATAGGTCTTCCTCCAAATGTTTAATAACTATACTATATACTCCTGGGGTTTACGTATCAATATGCAAATTAATGATAAAGTACGAGAAAGTATGAGAAATATATATATAAAATTAATAAATAAGCAAACATGGTTGAGAAAAAAGGTGTAAAATGAGAAATGTGATTTAGCCATCCGTCTTCAGCTTAAAAAAGATAACGGCTAATCCTCAATGGACCCCTAAGCAAAACATGCAAAAAAGCGGAAGGCGGAAGGCTGATGGCCAAGTAGCTCCTGTTATCCTATTCGTTGCTGTTTTTAACAGTGTTTTGCAACAACTCCGATTCTCACAAAACCATGGCATTGTTTTTGCATAATAATAGTCCTGCCGGTGTCTACCTGAGAAATAATTTTATCTTTTTGAGGAGGAGTATTGATGGCAAATCTACACGGCGGCGACGATTACTCGTTAGCTAGGGTACCAATGGAGGCCAGGCGGCCAATGTGGGAGGTACTGGTGATCCGTATTGGTTCCCTAGCCTGTGTTTCCCAGCTTATGTTAGGTGCAGCACTGGGTTATGGTATGACTTTTTGGGGTGCCTTTTGGGCAACCATGCTGGGCAGTGTTCTGCTGCAGGTGGTAAGTTATGCCCTGGGTGCTGCGGCGGCCAGAGAAGGCTTATCCACCAGTTTGTTATCCCGCTGGGCCGGTTTTGGTAAAATGGGTTCCTCCATTATTGGGGGGGTTATTGCTATTGCCCTGATGGGTTGGTTTGGTGTGCAAAACACGGTTTTTGCCGAAGGGCTATTAGAGGCCACTGGCCTTTTCAATGTCCAAGTTTGGGCTATGATTACCGGGCTGGCTGTAACCGTCATTGTGGTTTTTGGTTTCCGGTTGTTAAGTCTGACTGCCAATATTTCGGTACCCTTGTTTATTTTGGCCGTAGGCTTTGCGATGTATCAAGTGTTGTCCGGTCATGATGTGGGGCAGTTAATTCATGCCAAACCTGCCGGGGAACCTCTGAGTTTTGCTGTGGCCACCACCATGGTGGCAGGGGGCTTTATGATTGGTGCCATTATTACCCCCGACCTAAGCCGTTTTATGAAATCAGAAAAAGATGTATTCTGGATGACTCTGATTGGTACCTTTGTTGGAGAATTGGGTATGAACATGATGTCTGTTTTAATGGCTCTGGCAGTTCGCTCCAGTGATATCGTAACGATTATGCTATCCCTGGCCGGTTGGATCGGGGCAGCCATCGTTATTTTCTCAACCATTAAATTAAACGACATCAACCTTTATTCCTCGAGTTTGGGTATCACCAACATGCTCAATGCCCTTTTCCAATGGAAGGTAAACCGCGTTACCGCCACTTGGGCCATTGGCGTTATTGGAACGGTTCTCTCCATGCTTGGCATTATTAATTATTTTGTTGATTTCTTAGTATTCCTGGGGGTAGCAGTGCCGCCGGTGGCTGGCATTATGTTTGTGGACTATTATATTTTAAAACGAAACCGGCAAATTCTGGATGAGAGCAGGGAGCGGGGGGCTTTACCAGATTCCTGTGAAATATGGAATCCTGTGACCATGGCTGCCTGGTTGCTTGGTTTTCTGGTGGGTTATTTTGTTACCGACACCGGCATTCCTGCCATCAACTCCTTGGTGGCCGGTGGACTGGGCTACTATATCGGCATGAAAGTGTATGCCATGGTGTCAAACCAGAGCCAAGTAGAATTTGCTAAGACCCACGAAACCGTTTAATTTTTATTTTAAGGAGAGAGTTTTAAATGCGCATCTTAGATATTCAGGCCATTGAAGATATAGCCTTGGGTGCAGCTTTATTGGGTACCGGGGGTGGCGGTGATCCCTATGTAGGGAAACTGATGGCTATCCAGGCTGTGGAAGAGTTTGGTCCCATTAAACTTTTAGAGCCAGATGAAGTTCCCGACGATGCCTTGATTGTGCCCACTGCCATGATGGGTGCACCCACGGTATTGGTGGAAAAGGTGCCCAGCGGCGAAGAGGTTATGAGTGCCTTTAACTCCCTGGAGAGCTATCTGGGTTCTAAGATTTATGCCACGATTCCCATTGAAGCGGGTGGTGTTAACTCCATGATCCCTCTGGCCTTGGCTGCTCGGATGGGTATTCCGGTGGTGGACACAGATGGCATGGGCAGAGCCTTTCCAGAATTGCAAATGGTGACCTTTCACTTAAATGATATATCTGCCACCCCGATGGTGCTCTGCGATGAAAAGGGCAATAGTCTAATGTTAAATACCGTTGATAATGTCTGGACCGAGCGTTTGGCCAGAAATGCCACGGTGGAAATGGGTGGCTCAGTGATGCTGGCCATTTATCCCATGCAAGGCTTACAACTGAAAAAGAGCGGCATCCACGGCATTATTACCCTAACGGAGAAAATTGGCCGGGCGATTCGGGAGGCCAAGGTAAATCGGATGGACCCCATCAAAACAGTACTAGGGGTAACCAATGGTTTTGAGTTGTTCCGGGGCAAGGTTGTGGATGTGGCCCGTAGAACCGTGGGTGGTTTTGCCCGGGGTGAAAGTAAACTGGAAGGCATTGACGCCTATAGAGGACAGGCCCTGACTCTAAATTTCCAAAACGAACACCTGATTGCCAGGACAGAAAATGAAGTGCTGATTACCACACCGGATTTAATTGCCGTTCTGGATGCCGAAACCGGCCGCCCCATTACCACTGAAGGGCTAAGATACGGAGCCAGGGCTGTGGTTATTGGTATTCCCTGCCACCCCCATTGGCGTACGGCCAAAGGTATTGCCACAGTAGGACCCCGCTATTTTGGCTATGATCTTGATTACATCCCATTAGAGGAAAGGGTTCTAAGTAACAAGGGGGGTCAAGAATAATGGGTTTCAGAATTGGTATTGACGTAGGCGGCACCAACACCGATGCCGTAATCTTGGATCAAAACTTATCTCCTGTGGCTAAAACGAAAACACCCACCACGCCGGATGTATCCACTGGCATCTATCAGGCCATGTCCATGGTACTGCAGCAGGGGGCAGTGGAACCCAGTAAGATTAAATATGCCATGCTGGGCACCACCCACTGTACCAATGCCGTGGTGGAGCGCAAGCGTTTAAATAAAGTGGCGGTAATTCGACTTGGCTTACCGGCCACCGGTGCCATCAAACCACTAACCGGTTGGGCCAGTGATCTGCGCCAAGCCATTGGCAACCTACAGTTTTTGGTGAAGGGCGGTCATGAGTTTGACGGCAGGGAGATTGCTGCCTTGGAGGAACAGAGGCTGCGGGAAATTGCCAAGGAAATCAAAGGCAAAGCGGACTCGATCGCCATTATCGGTGTTTTCTCGCCGGTCACCAATACCCACGAATTGAGGGCAGCGGAAATTATGCGGGAGGAATTGGGCGATATCCCAGTATCTCTTTCCCATGAAATTGGCAGTGTCGGTCTCTTGGAAAGGGAAAATGCCACCGTGCTGAATGCCGCTTTAGTTGATGTGGCCCGGACCACAGCGGCAGGTTTCATCGCCGCACTGCAGCGGGAGGGCATTGATGCCAGCGTTTACTTTGGCCAAAATGACGGAACCTTAATGGCTGTGGACTACGCCACCCGTTACCCCATTTTAACCATTGCTTGCGGCCCAACCAACAGTATCCGAGGGGCCTCCTATTTAGCCAAGCAAAAGAATGCTTTGGTGGTTGATGTGGGTGGTACCACCACCGACGTGGGGGTATTGGTCAACGGTTTTCCCAGGGAATCCTCCATCGCCGTAGAAATCGGCGGTGTGCGCACCAATTTCCGCATGCCGGACTTAATCTCCATTGGACTGGGCGGCGGCACCATTGTACGCAATGAAAGGGGTATCACCGTTGGTCCGGACAGTGTGGGTTACCGGATTACCGAAGAAGCCATGATTTTTGGCGGCAAAACCCTGACCACCTCGGATGTGGTAACCGCCCTGGGATTAGCAGCCATGGGGGATGCCGGCAAGGTGAAAGACCTGCCCAAAGAAACCCTGGACCAAGCTTATGGTCAAATCGTTGCTATGACCGAGGACGTCATCGATCGGATGAAAACTAGCTCAGAGCCGATCCCCGTTATCCTGGTGGGTGGTGGCAGTATCATCCTGCCGGATCAATTAGCCGGGGCTTCGGAAGTAATACGCCCGGCTCACTACGATGTGGCCAATGCCATTGGTTCGGCCATAGCCCAGGTGAGCGGACAAGTGGAAAGGGTCTTTTCCATTGACGAAATGGGACGGGAAGGGGCCATCCAAAGGGCTAAACAAATGGCCATTGAAGAAGCAATCAAGGCCGGTGCTGATCCAGACAGCATCGATATTGTTGAAATTGAAGATGTGCCACTGGCATATTTACCGGGCAATGCCACCAAAATCAGAGTGAAGGCCGCCGGCAATCTGGTGGTATAGGTGTTGGGTGATGAATAGAAACGTAACCATTGGATTAATTCAAATGGATTGTGTACTGGGGGATGTCCCGGCCAATGTAGCCACAGCCAGTAACAAGATCAGGCAGGCGGCAGCCAAGGGAGCACAAATCGTTTGCCTGCCGGAGCTTTGCACCACCGGCTACCGACCGGAGCTTCTAGGGAATAGATTATGGGAGCTAACGGAACCTGTACCCGGTCCCACCACGGATATATTTTGCCGGTTAGCGAAGGAATTAGGTATTTATATTATTTTGCCCATGAATGAAAAGGGTGCCAGTACCGGCCTGATCCATAATGCTGCTGTCTTTATCGACAAGGGCGGCCAGGTGCAGGGTGTTTTCCGTAAGGTCCATGCCTATGCGACAGAGCGTTATTATTTTACCGATGGCAACCATTATCCCGTTTTTGAAACGGAATTTGGTAAGGTAGGGGTTATGATTTGCTATGATATGGGCTTCCCCGAGGTGGCAAGGATATTGACTCTTCAGGGGGCCGAGGTGATTTTTGCCCCTTCGGCTTGGCGCCAGGAGGATGAAGATATCTGGGATATTAACATAGCTGCCCGGGCCTTGGAAAACAGGCTCTTTGTGGCAGCGGTGAATCGGGTCGGCAGGGAAGAAGATGTGGTTATGCACGGCAAAAGCAAGATTGTCAGTACCAGGGGAAAAACCTTGGCCGAGGCAGCCCGCTTCGAGGAAGATATTCTGGTGGCTACGGTGGATTTGGCTGAATTGATCCAAGGGCACCGGGAGACCCCCTATTTAAAGGATCGCAAACCGGCCGGCTATGGCTTAATTACGCAAACTTATTGAGGTGGCGACCAATGTTAAAACAGGTAATAGAAATTTATGAATTACTGGATAGTGCCGCGGTAACGGGACAACAAGTGGCAGATTTACTGCAAAGCCGGGGGGCAAATAAGGTTACCGTAAAACAGGTACAGGGACAGGCTGGTTCGACTGATTTCATTCGAATTGATGTACCCGGTACCTGCGGCAAGTCAGCGGGGGGAGTGGCACCCACCCTGGGAGTAATTGGCCGCTTAGGAGGCATAGGCGCCAGACCCGAGCGCATTGGTCTGGTATCCGATGCTGACGGGGCCATTGCCGCCTTGGCTGTGGCCCTCAAATTAGTGGAAATGCAAGCAAAGGGAGACAAATTGCCCGGGGATGTGATGATCACCACCCATATTTGCCCCCATGCACCGACCCAACCCCACGAACCGGTACCCTTCATGGGGTCCCCGGTGGATATGGAAACCATGAATCGCTATGAAGTGGACCCAGCCATGGACGCTATTTTATCCCTTGACACCACCAAGGGTAACCGGGTGATTAACCACCGTGGTATTGCTATCTCCCCTACCATCAAAGAGGGATACATTTTAAGAGTCAGTGAGGATTTATTAACGACCCTGCAGATCACCACCGGCCGTCTGCCGGTAACTTTCCCGGTGGCCCTGCAGGATATAACCCCCTATGGCAACGGCTTGCACCACATTAACAGTATCTTTCAGCCCTCGGTGGTGACAAGCTCACCCCTGGTGGCGGTGGCCATCACCAGTGAAGTAACCGTACCAGGCTGCGCCACCGGAGCAAGCCACGAAACCGATATTGCCGCCGCAGCCAAATTCTCCCTGGAAGTGGCCAAAGACTACGGTGCCGGACGCTGCCAGTTCTATGATGCCGGGGAGTTTAAACTTTTGCAAAGTTTATATAGGCTGCCGATGGTTAAATAAGTCAGTTTGTTGAATAAGTTAAATGTATAAAATAAGTCAGAGGTGCTGCTCTTGCACCTCTGACTTATTTTACAGATGCTGTGTGGTAGAAGTTAAATTACTTACGGTTGTTTTGCCAGGCACAATGAATTCGATTGTATTTTTTGTTATTCTCATGCCAAGCGACGATACCTACCACTAAATTAAAGGCTAAAAGAAACAAGGATATCCATACGAGTGTACTGCCTGGTAACTTTGAAACGATCTCTAATGGGGTATGACCATTGCCAAAGAATTGTGAGGTACTTATTAATACGATCATTAAAACAAGTGATCGTGTCCCTTCCCGAACAACATTTACCCAAAATCCTTGCTCTTTCGCTTTTTGCCATCTCTTATAAAATCTAGCCTCAAATTTTTCAGCCAAAATGATTCGATAGATTGTAATGGGTATAAAAAGAATAATCACTATGTAATAAAGAACGGTATAGTGAATCTCCTCAAAAAAAGGTAAAGCGAATAGAAGTACAGATAGCATGGTTATAGCGATGATCTGATTCGATTTGTTGTTCAAACCCACTGCTCCACTCCTTAAAGATTAAAAGTTCGCCAATCAGCTTAGAGAATTAAGCCAATCTGTTTGATCGATTTAATTATCTTCTTTTAGGAAGACCGTAATACCTCTTTGCATTATTTGCTTCGCATTTCCTATCTTATGTACATGAACCCTTTGACATGAAGCATGGGGTTGGTCTAGTCTTGTCGATCTGATTCGGAAAGCATTTCTAAACAGAGACTGGAGAGTAAGGTAAGCCCACTCTTTTTCACCCAAAATCTGCGACATTCGTTGCCCTCAATATAGCCCGACCACTGTGAAAATAGGTTGTTCAATGCAAGGGCCTGTTCCTTATAGGCACCTTCCACCAATTCAGAGAAAAAACCGGTTTGGCTATATTTTGTTGATAAATATTCCAGAATGCTCTCCTTTGCCATTTCTCTTTCAATATCCTCTATCTTTTCTGTATGTCCAAGATCAATTAGCCCGTTAACACATAAACCAAATAATCGTAGAGCCTGGCTTGATTTCATGATTGATACCCCCTTACACAGTAGGTTTAAACACAGGATAGGGCAAACCCTTTGAACAAAATGCGACATATTACTACTATTTTGTTGAAATGATTGTCAAGGAAAATTGTTATAGGTCTAAAAAGGCAGCAAAGAATTTCATTAGTGAAATATAGTTCATATGTACTTTTTTATTTGTTAAGGTATAATATTGATATGGTAAAATTGGTACGGTAATTTTTAAAGGGATGGGGTATACGATGGCAAAAAAATCAATTAAATTTCAGCTTCTGGGTATTGTCATTTTAGTCTTAATAATGGCAATTACCGCCACGGGATATGAAGCTTACCGCATGGTAAACGAAGCAACAGATACTTCCGTTGTGGAGAAGGCAAAGGGTGACCTAGCCTTGGGTGAGGCCTTTATAGAACAAGCCTTTCCAGGTCCCTGGAGGGTGGAAGGTGATCAGTTATATAAAGGTACCACATTAATGAATAATAATGACTACATTGTTGACAAAATTGGTCAACTAACCAATGATACTTGCACGATCTTTTTAAACGATCAGAGAGTTGCCACAAATGTAAAAAAGGAAGATGGCACGAGGGCCGTGGGTACCAAGGCCTCCCAAGAGGTAATCGATACAGTTATTAAACAGAAACAACCCTATTACGGTGAGGCAAATGTGGTCGGGGTAATCTATCAAACCGCCTACAAACCGATCTATGATCAAGCGAATAATGTCATAGGCATGTTTTACGTTGGTGTTTCAAAACAATTTGTTGATGGTATGCTAAATAAGGCTTTAAGAAATATTTGCCTGATCAGTTTCGTTATTCTGGGTATATCGATCGTAATTATTCTCTGGCGGATTAATAAAACGGTCATACAGCCCATCAATAAATTGAAAAGCGGTTCCACGGCCATTTCAGAAGGCGACTTAAACCAGGAGATTACGGTTACCGTACATAATGAATTGGGTGAGTTGGCCAATAATTTTAACAAAATGGCTACTAATTTAAAACAAGTCATCCGTAAGTTAGCAGTAAATTCCTTTGACTTAGCCGGTAAAAGTCAGGAGTTGGTTGCTGTAAGTGAGGAAGTCAACGCAACCATTGAAAGTATGGCTTCTAACAGCACAGAAGTGGTAGCCATCACCGAACAAAGTGCCGCCGGCTCACGCCTGGCAGCGACGGATATGGATGGGATTAATGATAAGGCTCAGCGGGGAAATCAGTCTGCCCAAAACTCTATTGAACAAATGAATACATTAAAACAAACGGTTAATACATCCGTTGAATCGGTTAAAATACTGCATGATCATTCCCAAAATATTGGTAAGATAATCGAAGTAATTACCCAAATTGCCGACCAGACGAACCTTTTGGCTTTAAATGCTGCCATAGAGGCAGCCCGGGCCGGAGATAATGGCAGAGGCTTTGCTGTGGTTGCTGAGGAGGTTCGAAAATTAGCGGCGCAATCTGCCAATGCTGCCAAAGAAATTAAAGATCTCATAGTAAGAATCCAACGCCGTGTTGAGGGTGTTCTGGAGATCATGCAGAGAAGTGAAGAAGAGGTAGCTAAAGTTACCGGTGTTATCCTGACAACAGGGAATGCCTTTGCCGAGATATCCTTGGGCGTGGCTAGTTCCTCGGGTTCAATTTCCCAAATTGCCACCGGTGCCGAGCAAATAAGCAAAAGCACACAGGATTTAGCCGGTTCTTCTCAACAAATGAGTGCCATTGTTCAGCAAGTTACCGTTTCGGCCACCGCAATGAGCAAAATGGCAGAGGAATTAAACGAGATGGTAAGAATATTTAAGGTCTAAGTTAAAAACAAGGGATTTTTATGTTGCAAGAAACAAGGCCAGTGACAATTGTTGGCCTTGTTTTTTTGCACTATCAGGGCAGAAAGTATAATATTATGGGTTTGTACAAGATAGGAGACATACAATTGAAAGAAAAAATATCCAATGTTTGGGAATAATAGATTTCTTGCAGGAATGACCTATTGCTTGTAGAAACACTGAATATTAAGAAAAATACTTTTGCTAATGGGGCTAGCACCGCAAAGGATAATCATTATGATAGCTAAAATTAAAAGTATACTCAAAAATGGGGGAACAATAGTATCAGAAATACAACGGGGCTATCTGGAAAAAACACTGGTTCATACAAATATCCTCAGGCTACGCATGATTGCCTGGTTGCTGATCTTTTTTAATGGTTTCTTCATAGGTATTCAACAGGTATTTATAGATAGAGTGAATTTAAAGCATATTGAATACATTGACCTTTCTAGGGCACTGGCAATAGCACCATTCATTATAGAACTTCGCTTGGTGATAATTGGAGTTTCAGTAGTTTTTCTATTGATAGTCAAACCACCAGCAGCCCCGGAAGCTGTTACCAGGTGGCATGAATACTGTGAGTCAGCATTTTTACTTAGTAACCTTGTTGCTTTTTCAATATTATCGGGGATGATACAATCCACCGGACCAGGCATAGCCACAGCATATATTATGGCAATATTGGTTGTAGCTGCTTTTTGTTACTTAAATTGGCAAAAGGCACTTTTTATCTATAGTATTGCTTGGTGTGTAATGTCTATCATGATGTGGAGGTTTCAAACAGACTGGTTAATAGCAGCGTCAGGATTTCTAAATTGTAGCGTAATGACTGTTATCGCTCTGGTTATATCACAAATTATCTATAACAGCCGAGTACAGGAAGTTTTAAATCAACAACTGTTAGAATTACAAAAGGAGAATTTGACTCGATCGAATGAGATACTCCGGAGCCTATCCTACCTTGATGATTTGACGAACATACCAAATAGACGTGATTTTAATAGTTATATAAACAGGGAGTGGAAAAGGTCTATCCGTGAAAGAAAATTACTGTCCTTAATAATGATTGATATTGATTGTTTTAAAAAATATAATGATACCTATGGTCACCAAGCTGGGGATGATGCTTTAGCTCGAGTTGCCACAACTTTAAGCGATGTTATTAAACGTCCCGCTGATCGAATCGCACGCTATGGCGGAGAGGAATTTGTAGTTATCCTACCAGATACAAATTTAGCAGGCGCTCGAAAAATGGCAGGCTTAATGAATGAGGCCGTTGAAGCACTTAATATCAGTCATGAACATTCTCCAACTGGTAAAGTAACAATTAGTCTGGGCGTAGCCTGTATGTTGCCAAAGCTTGATTTGTTACTAGATATTCTGATCGCTAATGCTGACAAGGCCCTTTATAAAGCTAAAAAGGCCGGTGGCAATCAATACTTTGTAATGGATGAATGAGTCGGGAATGGGGATGCAGAAATATTGAGTATAGTCAAAAGAAATGAAGTGGCGGCTTTAGGTATTTTTCCTAAAGCCGCCAGTTCATTTCTAAAAATCTGTCGGATTTGTCATGGCCATAAATACTTTTTCCGGCGTAATGGGAAGTTTTGTCAGACGAACGCCCACGGCATTGTAAACCGCGTGGGCTATGGCAGGTGCCGGGGTATTAATGACTACCTCCCCGATGGACTTAGCCCCAAAGGGACCAGTGGGTTCATAGCTTTCTTCAAAACCAACCAAAATGTTTCCAATGTCTTGGCGGCAGGGAATTTTGTACTGCATAAAGGAGTTGGTTAAAAGATTGCCCTTTTGGTCGTAATGTACATCCTCAAACAAGGCCATGCCGATACCCTGTACAACGCCGCCTTCCACCTGGATGCGGGCTAAATTTGGGTTTATCACGGTACCGCAGTCCACCATGGCTACGTAGTTAACCAAATCAACTTGGCCGGTTTCTTTATCCACCTCTACCTCGGCAAAACCCGCGATAAAGGGTGGCGGAGAAACGTTACTGCCGTGGCTGGCATGGCCCACCAGTTGGCAATTACCGGCACCCAGCAAGGACAGGTAGGCCAATTTTTCTAATGGAATGGCCTTTGTGCCAGCCAATGTTTTAATGGTCTTACCGTCAAACTCCACTTCCTCAGGTGAACTTTCAAGGAATCTGGCACCGTTTAAGAGAATCTTTTTTCGTAAATCTTCAGCGGCTTTGACAACGGCCATGCCTGTGACATAGGTGGTACTGGAGGCGTAGGAGCCCGGGTCATAAGGGGAAACATCGGTATCCGCAGCATGAACGATGATATTTTCCAGCGAAGTTTCCAAAACCTCCGCTGCCATTTGAGCCAGGATGGTATCGCTGCCGGTGCCCATGTCGGTAGAGCCAATGAGCAAATGATAACTGCCAGCATCGTTTAGCCGAATTTCGGCAGAGGCTGTATCAATTTCGGCAATGCCTGAGCCCTGCATGGTGACCGCCATGCCTACGGCACGAACTTTCTGGCCCAGGTCTTTCCTGGGGTACTTTTCCTGCCAACCAATCAGCTCTTTGCCCCTTTCGATACACCGGTTCAGGCTGGAACTCCCGAGCAGCTTACCTTGATAGGAGAGGCAGGTTTCCCCTGCTTGGATTAGATTTTTCAGTCTAACTTCTGTAGGGTCCATTTTTAAGGCATCAGCCAGTTTGTTCACGGTGGACTCCACGGCAAAGGTGCCTTGGGTGGCACCAAAACCCCTGAGGGCTCCGCCGTTCATTTTGTTCGTATAAACTGCCTGGGCCACAAAGCGAAGGGCCTTTGTTTTGTTATAAAGGGGCAGGGTTTTTTCGCCCACCAGGGAAGCAACCGTGGAGGCGTGTTCCCCATAGGCCCCGGTATCGGATAAAGCATCAATATCAATGGCCCGGATGGTTCCTGCTTGATCGGCTCCCAGGCGAACCTTGATGCGCATGGCGTGTCGACTGCTGGAACTGGTAAAGGTTTCTTTTCTGTCATAGATAATTTTAGCCGGCAGGCCGGTTTTAAGTGTAACAATGGCCGGAAAAATTTCCGCCACGGTGGTCTGCTTACCCCCAAAGCCACCGCCAATACGGGGCTTAATGACCCGTATGCGGCTGGCTGGGATCTGTAAAGCCCGGGCCAGTTGTCTTCTCACATGAAAGGGAATCTGAGTGGAACTAACCACCACCAGCCTTCCCAGCGGGTCTAAATAGCTGTAGGCACGGTAGGTTTCCATCATGCAGTGGGCCTGGGCCTGGGTGTAATAGGTTTCTTCCACCACCACATCACACTGCTGGAATTCTGCCTCAAGATCACCAAGCTCTAACTTTTGGGAAGAAGCGATATTCTTTTCTTTGATCAAACCGGTATCAAAGTTGCAAAAAAGGTCCTCTTCCGGGTGGACAATAGAAGGGTGTTCAGTTGCCTTTTCAAAATCCAAAACCGCTTCCAATACCTCATATTCAACTTTAATTAAGCCCATTGCTTTGAGGGCGATCTTTTCATTAGCGGCGGCAATAATGGCCACTTCATCCCCCGCATAGCGTACCAGTTCATCCAGAATCAACCGATCATAGGGGGACGGTTCAGGGTAGGATTGTCCTGCCAGGGTAAATCTGACCTGAGGAACATCCCGATGGGTAAGGATGCAAGCCACCCCTGCTAATTTTTCTGCCTCGGCTGTATCAATGGCCGTAATCCTGGCAAAGGCATGGGGACTACGCAAAATTTTGATCACCAAGGCATTGGCAGCAGCCAGGTCATCGGTATAAGCCGGTTTGCCGGTGGCAATGGCTAGACCATCGATTTTGGCAATGCCTTTTCCTACTAATTTCATCTAGTCCACCCCCAAATACTTCTTGATGGCTCTTAATTGTCCCAGATAGCCTGTACACCGACATAGGTTGCCTGTCAGATAGTGTATGATCTCTTCCTCCGTGGGGTTTTTTAGTTCGTGCTTCATGGCCAGTACCGTCATAATGAAACCCGGGCTGCAAAAACCGCATTGTTCAGCCCCTTCAGCCACCAGTACCTGGGCAAATTCCGCGGCTTCCGACTGCACACCCTCAATGGTGGTAACTTCTTTACCCTTGACCCGATAGGCCAGGGTGGAGCAGGACAGGGTGGGTTTGCCGTCGATCCATACGGTACACAGACCACAACAGGAGGTATCGCAGCCTTGTTTGACACTTAACAGTCCGTAAGCTCTTAGGGTATCGGCCAACATTTCATCCGGTGCGATTTGCCAGGTAACCCTTTGGTTGTTTAAAATAGTTTCTATTTGCATGCCAATACCTCCGTAATCGCTCTGCTGACCAGGACACTGCACATGGCCCGGCGGTATGCGGCCGTTCCCCTCAGATTGGTGCCAAAGGAAAGTTCCTCTGCGGCCCCCCGGGCAGCATTTTTAACATCTTCTGCACGGATGACTGCTTTGTCGGATAGTTCCCCGGAGGCTTTGCTGGCAATTTCCGCCTTTAAGGGTCGTGCCCCGACGACAATGCGCCACTGATTATCGCGGCAGGAAACGGCTGTATTGAGAATGGGAAAGTCGCTTTTCGAATTTCTTAAATCCTGATAAATTGCTTTACAATTGTTCTTTTGAATGGAGATTGCTGTGAGAATATCCTTTGGATAGGGCTTCTTTAGAAAATCTGCCAGGGTCATGCTGCCCCCTTGATGCAATTTTACTTCGGTGTCCAGGGCCAGAAGTGCAGTTAGTAAATCGGAGAAGCCATATTTGGAGTAAACAGTAGCCCCCACCGTGACAATGTTGCGAAATTGTACGCCAATAATGCTGCTAACTGAGTGGGGAATAATGCCATTAAAGTGATTTTTAAGGGCGGGATGTGTTTCCAGGTCTCGAAAGGTAGCCATGGCCCCAATTTCGATGGTAGCCGGATGTTCTTGAATATAATCCAGATGAAGGTTGGCTAAGTCAATGGCCGTCCTTATTTTCTTGGAACCTAGACGCAAGTAGGCACATCCTCCAAGAATGGTATTGCTCGTATGTTCATTTAAAATTTGGTATGCTTCTTCGATCGTCTGGGGCTGCACCAAGTGATCGATTGTAAACAAAAGACCCCCCCCTTTATAGTAAAAAAATATTTTTAGAAGGTAAATCATTTAAAAACAATAGTTCATTCTACCCCAAAACACAAGGACTTCCTTTTGCTAGCCAGAAAATAGCTTTCCAGTAAAGGGATGCTTTTGGGCCAGGGAAGGCAGATCCAAGAAAAATGCTTGATAATGTTTTAGTACCCAAATATAATTTATAAAAAGTCGAACTTTGTTGCAAGGCTTTCGGAGCTTTTTCTAGTCCGAAAGGCCTTTTAATTTCAGGGAGGCACGAAAGTGACCGGTAATTTTTGCTGATAGGTGCTGGGAAGAAGAATTTTTTCAAATCGTAATGAAGGCAATTGGAGGTTTAAGGAAATGGCGGTTTATAGCTTTAATTTAAATGGAAAGCTCACCCGGGTTGAGGTAAACAGCGATACGACGCTTTTAGAAACCCTGCGTCAACACCTTGGTATGACGGGTACGAAGGAAGGTTGCGGCAAGGGTGAATGTGGTGCATGTACAGTCATGGTGGATGGGAAAGCGGTAAATTCTTGCCTGATTCTGACCAGTCAGATGGATGGTGCCAATGTTGTTACCATTGAAGGCTTGGCCTCGGAGGGGGTATTCGATCCTTTACAGGACGCCTTTATGGAGGCTGGGGCGGTGCAGTGTGGTTTTTGTACACCCGGCATGATTATGTCGGCCAGAGCACTATTGTTAAAAAACCCCAGCCCCACCGATGAACAGATTAAAGAAAGCATTGCTGGTAACCTTTGTCGGTGTACAGGCTATGTCAAGATTGCAGATGCCATTAAAAAGGCAGCGGCATCCGCCAAAGAACGAGGTGTTGAAACATGGAAGTTGTAACTCCGCTTGATCTGGAGGAAGCTTTGATTAAGCTGCAGCAGGACCCTCAAGTGGAAGTATTGGCAGGGGGAACGGACCTTTTGGTGAAATGGAAAAATAATTTAATAGACTCCCCAAGAGCCATGAATATCCTAAAATTGACGGAACTAAAATTTATCCGGGAGGAAAAGGGACAGTTAATTTTGGGTCCGCTGATGACACACCAGGAATTAACCGAATCGGACCTGGTACGAAAAAATGCCCCGATCCTAGCTGCGGCTTGTGCACAGGTGGGTTCGCTGCAGATTCGCAACCGGGGTACCCTTGGCGGCAATCTGGTGACGGCATCGCCGGCCGGGGATACCATTCCGGCCTTGGTGGTTGCCAATGCCTCCCTAACCCTTCGGTCTGCCCAAGCGGAAAGGATCGTGTCCATTCGGGATTTTTTCAAGGGTCCTGGTAAAACCGTACTTCAACCGGGTGAACTTTTAACAGCCATTACGGTTCCCTGCCGGACATCCGATGAGACCTATTTTTACCGCAAGCTGGGGCAAAGGCAGGCAATGGCCATCTCCATCGTCAGTGTTGCCTGTAAAGCAAAGCTCGTTAACCAGGTTATTAAGGATATTCAGATTGCCTGCGGCTCGGTGGGACCCACCGTGCTGGAACTAACCCAAACAGCCCGGAATTTAACGGGCTGCGGTCTGCAAGATAAAAAAATCCTAGCCTTGGCAGCCAATGCCGGCTCAGAAACCAATCCCATCTCGGATATTCGGGCAGCCAAAGAGTATCGCCGGGATATGGTGGGTGCACTTCTTTATGAGGGTTTGCAAAAGCTGCAAGGCAGCCAAAGGGTCTAGCTAAAAACCCAAAATGTTGTATTTTGTCAGAAAAACAATATATTCGTTGACAAATGTTGGCTGCCTTGCTAGTATGAAGGTAATTAAATATTTCCGTATATACTTGGGGATTGGCCCAGGTGTTTCTACCAGGCAACCGTAATTGCCGGACTACGGAGGGAAAGTGTACCTAGGGTTCCACGACCCCCCTTTTCGGGATGGGGTTGGTTTGGTCCGAGCGGTACAGGCGTTTCGCGCTACACCGATAGGGATAAAAGCCCAGGCGGCAGGTTTCACTCTTTAGAGGATGAAATCTGCCTGTCTGGGCTTTTTTGTTTCTTTGTGCAGCGTGTATGTTTAGCGAGATAAAATATGGGGTGAATGATATGTTTGCTGACGTTACTTCTTTAGCGCAGGAATTGAGAGTGGCTTCTGGCCAGGAACCAGCGGATTTGTACATAAAAAACTTACAAATCCTGGATGTGTACACGGAAACGATTTTTCCTGGCTCTCTCGTGATTAAGAATGGCAAAATTGCAGCGGTCAATCCTAGCTGGGAAGTTGAGGCTAAGGAGGTTTTTGACGGGGCAGGACGCTTTGCTGTGCCTGGTTTTATGGATGCCCACATTCATATTGAACCGACGTTGTTATCGCCCGAAGCCCTGGCCAGTGTCATTGTGCCTTGGGGAACCACAACCCTCTTTGCCGATCCGATGGAAATTGCCAATGTTGCTGGCTTAGCTGGGGTAGAAGCTTTATTAAATAACATCGAAAATTTACCCTATCGTATTTACATAGAAGTCCCTTCCCGGGTGCCAACCGCCCCTGGACTGGAAACCACCGGTGGGGTGTTAGGTGTTAAGGAAGTGGACGAGCTTTTACAGAGCAGCATTTCAGCAAGTCTGGGGGAACTGGATCCTTCTAAGGTATTAACCATCAAAGAAGAATATTTATCAAAAATTATCAGTGCCAGGGAAAAGGGGAAAGTGGCCAATGGACATGCCATCGGTTTAAATTGGGACCAACTGAATGTCTATGCAGCAGCCGGCCTTTCAGATGATCACGAGTCGGTTGTGTTTCAAGAGCTTTTTGAGCGGCTTCGTTTAGGAATTAAGGCCTTGATCAGGGAAGGAAGTACCGAAAGAAACGTTGAGGCTCTGGTAAAGGGAGTCCTTGCCCAAAACCTGCCCACCGAAAACCTGATCTTTTGTACGGACGATAAACATGTAAATGATATTGTCAGGGAGGGTCACATTAGTTTTAACATTCAAAAGGCCATTGCCCTTGGTTTAGAACCCATTAAAGCAATCAAAATGGCAACGATCAATGCAGCCAAGCATTTCCGGTTGGATCATTTACTAGGGGCCTTAACCCCTGGGAAAATAGCAGATATTGTACTCCTGGATAATCTGGTGGAGATCAAACCAGCCTTTGTTTTCAAGGACGGCAGATTGGTGGCCCGGGCTGGCAAACTAACCCATGAGCCAAAAATTGGCCAATACCCGGAATTTTTAAATTCAACCGTTAAACTTTCTGAGGCATTGTCACCTGCTTCCTTTAGCCTGAGAGCGAGTGGACAAAGGTGTAAAGTAAATGTCATTAATCTTTATCCGGATCAAATTATTAATTTCGCCAGCCAGGAGGGATTAGGTGTTTCGGAGGGTGAGGTACAGGTTGATACCCAGGAGGATATTTTAAAACTGGCTGTGGTTGAAAGGTACGGCCAAGGTGGTGGCGTAGGAATTGGCTTTGTCAGAGGATTTAAGTTAAAAGAAGGTGCTTTGGCTTCCTCTGTGTCCCATGATCATCACAACATTGTTATTGTTGGTACCAATAATGAAGATATGTATCTGGCAGCCCAGGAAATAGCCCGGCATCAGGGGGGACTGGTGGCAGTGGCAAAGGGCAAAGTTTTAGGGGTACTGCCCTTACCCATTGGGGGCCTGATGAGTCCCTTGCCGGCTGAGCAAGTAATGGTGCAAATTGATCAACTGAATAAAAAGGCCGAAGACCTTGGCTGTGACTTACCCGCTCCCTTTATGACACTATCCTTTATTTCCTTACCCACCGTACCGGAGCTTGGTTTAACGGACTGCGGTTTGATTAATGTATTGGAACACCGCATGATCCCGACAATGGTGGAAACGGATTAGGGGAGGTAAAAAAATGCCCGGTGTGGTTGGGACTTCGATCCCTCGTGTGGATGCTAAAAGTAAAGTTACGGGTCAAGCCCTTTACGCCAGTGACTATTATCTACCTGGCATGCTGCACCTTCAACTGGTTCGTTCAACACAAGCACATGCCAAAATAGCAAAAATTGATACCCGTTATTTTACGAATCGGCAAGATGCCTTTTGTTTTACCGCCAAAGACCTTGCGGAGAATAATTTTGGCCAAATCATCAAGGATCAGCCGGTATTGGCGGAGGAGCGGGTACGTTTTTTTGGTGAACCCATTGCGGTGGTGGCGGCCCAAAGTGCTGCCTTAGCCAGCGAATATGCTCAATTCGTTGCAATCGATTATGAAACATTGGACCTGGTCAATGACCCGGCAGGGGCGATGCAGCCAGACAGCCCATTGCTTCATCCCCAGGGCAATCTGCTGCAGCACCTTCCTTTTCGTAAAGGCGATACGGAAAAGGCCTTTGCGGAGAGCTTTCTAACCTTGGAAGATACCTTTACCGTGCCTGTGGTGGATCATTTGTATCTGGAACCGGAGGCAGGTGTTTCTTTCCTGGATGAAGAGGGTGTTTTAAATATTATTGCCGGCACCCAAAACCCCTTTTACGATCAGCAGGAGATTGCTCATTGTTTGGGTATTCCGACGGAAAAAATAAGGGTTAGAACGGCTAACATCGGTGGGGGCTTTGGCGGTAAAGACGGCAATACCGTACAGTTGTTTCTGGCCCTGGTTACCTGGAAAACAGGTCTGCCGGCCCGTCTGGTGTTTACCAGGGAGGAATCGCTGGCAGCCTCCTATAAAAGACACGCCGCGAAGGCCAAGGTAAGGCTGGGCTTCGACCAGGCGGGTCTGCTGACAGCTTATCAGGGAACCATTTATTACGATACCGGGGCCTATGCGGCCCTGGGTCCTGCGGTGCTTGGTCTGGGTGTGGAGCATGCAGCGGGGCCCTATGTTATCCCCAATGTACAAATTGACGGCTATTTATGTTATACCAACAAGCCGCCAGCCAGTGCCATGCGTGGGTTTGGTGCCCCGCAAACGGCCTTTGCCGTGGAAACCCTGTTGAATAGGGCGGCCAAGCAGCTCCAGTTGGACCCCATTAAGCTTCGCCTGAAAAATGCCCTGTATCCAGGGGCAGAGGGCAGCCTGGGTCAGCCCATGAACCATTCTGTGGGCCTAAGGGAAGCACTGCGAATCCTGGCTGGTTCTGCCCTGTGGCAGGAGCGATTGAGCAACAAAGAACCCAACATAGGCTATGGTATGGCGGCTGGCTTTCTTAGCTGCGGTATGGGGAAAGGCATTAAAGATACCGCAAAGGTGGAAATTAAACAGCTGCCCGGCGAGCACTATGAAATAAGAATCGGTACAGTGGAGATTGGGCAAGGAAGCAATACCGCCTTGGTGCAAATAGCAGCCCAAGCCTTGGGCGTTGCAACCGATAAGATTCGGATTGTCATGGGAGATACGGGTCTGACCCATGATAGTGGTTCCACGGCTGCTTCCCGAACCACTTATATTTCAGGTAATGCCTTGCTGGCTGCGGTGCAGGATTTAAAAAGACAGGAAGCAGCCGGCAAGACCTATCCAAGGGGCATCGGGGAGGCAACTTTCCCGGAGGTATCGGCACCTGACATAGGAATTGGCTTGCCGCACAGCATGTACACCTTCATTGCCCAAGCAGCCAAGGTAAAGGTGAACCAATTGACTGGTGAAGTAGAACTTCTGCAAGTTTTTGCAGTAACAGAGGCTGGGCGGATTATCAACCCCATGGCCTTGGAAGGCCAAATACAAGGTGGGGTTGCCATGGGTGTGGGCTATGCTTTGTTGGAACAAATGGGTTTTAACAATGGCTTGCCCAAGCAGACGAGTTTATCCACCTATCTGATTCCCACCAGTCTTGACCTGCCGGACACAGAGACAGCTACGGTTGATGAGTATGAGGATTCCGGTCCCATGGGTTTAAAGGGGGCTGCGGAGGTGGGTACTGTGGCCATTGCACCGGCCATTGTAGCCGCCGTCAACGAAGTTGTGGCGCTTCCCATTCATGAATTACCCATTTCACGGGAAGAAATAGCAAGGTTTTGTGCAAGGGAACGGGATAAAAAATTGAATGAGGGCATCAAGGGATCTAGCATACCATTTAATAAAAAATAAGGAGGGTAACAAATGAGAATGAAAGCAAGACTTCTGCTGGTAACCGTATTGATGATGAGTTTGTTATTAGCGGGCTGTGGCAACAAGGAAGAGAAAGCACCACAGGCAGGCCAATCGGAAGGAACAAAACCACTGAAAGTTGCCTTAATCCTACCCGGTAAAATTGATGATGTTTCCTTTAACCAGGCGATGTATGAGGGTATGAAAGAACTGGAAGAGGAATACGCCGGCAAAATTGAAGTGACCTATACGGAACAGGTATACGAGGTTTCCAACATTGAACCGACCCTAAGGGATTTTGCCTCCCAGGGTTATGATTTGATTTTTGGCCATGGTTTTCAATTTATGGAACCCATTATCAAGGTAGGCCAAGAGTTTCCCGAAACAAAATTTGCCCTGGGCACTGGCTTTAAGACCCTGCCCAATACCTGCGTCTATGATGTCAAGCTGGAAGAGGGTGGCTATCTGATGGGAACCCTGGCTGGCTTGATGACCAAGACCAATAAAATTGGCGTTGTGGGCGGAGCCGATGTGGCGGAAATATATCGTGGCCATGAGGCCTTTAAACATGCTGCGAAGCAGGTGAACCCAGACATCCAAATTCAAGAACTCTATACCGGAGATTGGCGTGATGCTGCCAAGGCGAAAGAAGGTGCTGTCTCGATGTATGATGCCGGGGCGGATGTGATTTGGCACTCCGGTGATGGCATTGGCCTGGGTGTTGTGGATGCAGGGAAAGAGAAAAATAAAACGGTACTGGGTAATGTGGCGGACCAAAATGTTTTGGCACCAAACAACGTATTATCCGGTATTGCCTATAACTGGACGCCTGTAATCAAGGCAATTGTTGATGATGTTTTAAACGACAATTTTACCAATAGGAATGATAAATTTTACTGGCTGACCGTTGCCAATGCTGGTGTGACGGTTGCTCCTTTCCATGGTTTAGACAGCACCGTTCCCGCAGAGGTGAAGACGAAGCTCGAGGAAGTAAAGCAAGGCTTAGCGAATAACACGGTAGAAATGCCTAAGTTTGAGAAATAAGTTGGTGGGGGCCTGAGGCCAGGCCCCTACTTATATTCCAGGGGGTAAAGTCAGTTGCAAGCATATGCTGTGGAAATGAAAGGGATTACCAAAAGGTTTAAGGGCCTGGTTGCCAATAACCGTGTGGATTTTCGTCTGGCGAAGGGATCGATACACGGGCTGCTTGGTGAAAATGGAGCAGGCAAGACAACGCTCATGAATATTTTATTTGGCCTTTATCAACCGGAGGAAGGCCAAATACTCATTAATGGGGTAGAAACCGTTATGAACAATCCTACCCAGGCAATGAATTTGGGCATTGGTATGGTACACCAGCACTTTATGCTGGTAAGGCCCATGACGGTGGTGGAAAACATTATGCTGGGCTTGCCATCTAAGAGGGGCATTTTTTTAGATAAGGGTTCTGTGGAGGCCTCACTCATCGAACTGTCGGAAAAATACAACCTGAAAGTAAACCCCAAGGCACAGATTCGACAGCTTTCTGTAGGGGAGCAGCAGAGGGTGGAAATATTATCGGTTCTTTACAGAGGCGCGGACATCCTGATCCTGGACGAACCCACAGCGGTATTAACACCCCAGGAAACAAAGGAATTATTTAAAATACTAAAACTTATGCGTGATGATGGAAAATCCATTATCCTCATTACACATAAATTAGAAGAGATTTTAGAGATTGCGGATGAAGTAACTGTTTTAAGGGATGGCTGCCAAGCCGGCGGGGAAAAGATAACCGACGCCACCACGAAAAGTGAGTTAACCAATAGGATGGTGGGGCGTGAAGTAGCACTAAGCTTTGCTGCCAGGCCGGCTTGTACAGGAGAAACCAGGCTGGTTGTGGAGGGAGTTACATTAAAGGATGCGCATAAGCTGCCGGTTCTGAACGGGATTGATTTCACCATCCGGGCCGGAGAAATAGTAGGGCTGGCTGGCGTGGACGGCAATGGGCAGAAGGAATTGTGTGAAGTGCTTACCGGATTAAGTCCCTTAACTTCCGGTAGAATTCAGTTGGATGGCCAGCTCCTAAATGGGAAAAAACCAATCGAATATATTCGGGAAGGAATTGCTCACATTCCGGAAGATCGCCATAAAACCGGTTTAGCCATGGGCTTTGATATAACCACCAATTTGATTATCAAAGAATATAACAGTCCTCGTTTCTCCCGTGCTGGTTTATTAAATTTCAAGGCCATTTATGCCAATGCCCAAAGGCTTTTACACGAATATCGCATCAAGGCCAGCGGGCTGGCAGCCAAGGCTAGGGAGCTTTCCGGCGGCAATCAACAGAAAATTATTCTAGCCAGGGAGATTAGTTCCTCCCCCCGGGTCATTATCGCCAATCAACCCACCAGGGGACTGGATATTGGTGCATCCATGTATGTGCGGGAAAAGCTTTTGGAGCAACGGGAAAAAGGGGTTAGCATCTTATTAATTTCTGCGGACTTGGAAGAGATTCTACAAATATCAGACCGCATTGCAGTTATTTATGAAGGTCAGATTAAGGGGATTTTGGAGAACAAAAATGTCAGCATTGAGAAGATCGGTATGCTCATGGCGGGTGTAGAAAGTGGGGCTCAGGCGGTATGTTGAAAATAAAGATTAAAAATTTATTGGCAGGTATGGTACCCTCCGTTATTTCTATCAGCCTGGCCATCCTGGTCGGGGCCTTGCTCTTGCTTCTAACCGGGCAAGATCCCATCGAAGCTTTTCAAACCTTGTTTTGGGGTGCCTTTGGCTCTACCAACCGAATTGCAGAAACCTTGGTCAAGGCAGCACCGCTGATGATTATGGCGCTGGGAACATCCATTGCCTTTAAAAGCCAGCTTTGGAATATTGGCGGGGATGGGCAATTTACCCTGGGGGCTGTTTTTGCGATGTTGGTGGCCCTGAACCTTTCTTTCCTGCACCCTGCTATTCTTTTCCCCTTATCTTTTCTGGCGGCTTTTTTGGGTGGTGCCCTTTGGGGTGGCTTAGCCGGCCTGTTCAGGGCGAGGTTTAATGCCAATGAAGTGATTACCACCCTCATGCTGAACTATGTGGCGGTCTATTTGTTAGGCTGGTTGATACGGGGGCCCATGATTGATCCCAAGGGGCATGGTTTCCCCCAAACCCCTTTGATTGAAGAAGGCCTAAGGCTTCCCCTGTTGCTCAGTGGAACCAGGTTGCACTTTGGTATTATTATCGCCCTGTTAATTATTCTGGCAGGTTATATCTTTTGGCGTTCTACCGTCGGTTTTCGGATCAAGCTGATGGGGGAGGGTCACCATGTGGCCCGTTATAGTGGGATCGAGGTCCCCAAAACAATTATTTTAATCATGTGTATCTCCTCCGGTCTGGCAGGGTTAGCCGGTTGGACCGAGGTTTTTGGTATCCATTATCGTTTGATGGATGATATAAACTCAGGTTATGGCATGTTGGCCATTGTGGTGGCACTTCTGGGTAATCTCAATCCCTTGGGTATTGGGGTTTCCGCATTTTTCTTTGCAGCCCTCAGTGTAGGCGGCAGTACGATGCAGCGTATGGTGGGCGTTCCCTTTTCCTTAGTCAGCGTCCTGGAGGGATTAGTCATTATTTTTGTTATTAGCAGGGTGGTTTACACCCAATGGAGGGATCGGTGTGCAGTCAGAACTTTTAACGCAGGGGTTTCTCATCAGCCTGCTGGCAGGGACCATTAGAACCAGTGTGCCAATTCTTTTTACTGCTCTGGGAGATATCTTTACACAAAGGGCCGGCATACTCAATCTTGGCCTAGAAGGAATTATGCTGATGGGAGCCCTGGGGGGATTTGTGGGGGCCTACTTTACAAATAGCCTCTGGCTAGGGGTTTTGCTGGCCATCCTAGTCGGCACCTTATTTTCTCTGATTATGGCTTTTTTAAGTGTAACGGTCAAAGCAAACCAAGTCATCGCTGGAACCGCTTTGACTATATTGGGAACGGGGCTTTCTGCCTATTTGTATCGCAGCATTTTTGGGGTGCAAAAATTACCGCCCCAGGTTGAAGCCTTTCCGGCCCTGAAGATTCCGATTTTAGGTGATTTACCGATTTTAGGTCCTGTACTCTTCAACCATAATATTTTAGTTTATTTAGCCTTAGGACTGGTTGTTGTTACCTACCTTGTCATGGAGAAAACAACCTTTGGTTTAAGTGTTCGTGCCGTTGGCGAGCATCCCCGGGCAGCCGATTCCCGGGGGATCAATGTACCGCTGGTGCGCTATCTTTGTGTCATGATCGGGGGTGCCTTTGCGGGACTGGGCGGGGCCTTTCTTTCCATTGGTTTTATGAATACCTTTTTAGATCAAATGGTGGCAGGCCGTGGCTTTATCGCCGTAGCAGTGGTGATTTTTGCCCGCTGGAATCCCTACCGGGCCTTAGGGGCGGCCCTGCTTTTTGGGGGTGCCAACGCTCTGCAGCTCAGGCTTCAGGCCATTGGCATGCCGGTACCGCACCAATTTTTATTGGCACTGCCCTATATCATAACCATTCTCGTACTTTTAAGTGTTTCGAAAAAGGCTGAATTTCCGGCGGCTTATACCGTTCCTTATTCCAGATCCGAACGATAGCGGAAAGAGGGATCACTTTGGCTGGTTTTGTTGCAGGTGTTCGAACGAAAAGTCGTTTTACCATCATCTTCATGATTATCATCCTCATGGCCGGCGGGCTCATTGGTTCCTTTTTACCAGGAGAGCGGCAGGCAGCCCGCCGGGTGCAGGAATTTATTGATGCTGTCAATGAAAACAGATCCGGTGATATTTATCTTTATTTAACACCCCAGTTAAAGGAGAAGATTAGCCGGGAAGATTTTGCCCGGAATTTTGCCAAGGAAAGAAGCTATCCTTACTTAACACCCCTTTATTTCTACCTGGACGAAGTAAAACTCTCTCCCGATAAGAAATCCGGGGAGGCGATCCTGACGGTAGCGGCAAGGTTGCCAGGGGAAAAAATGCGTGTTCAGTTGGTCTATGATCAGGGTCGCTATTATATCGATACCTTTGGGGAGATTGTTGATGGCAGCTACCTTGATAAGTTTCAACGACTTTAGAGAACTTGTTAAATTGAGCATTTATTTTGTTTAATTAGGAAAAAACAAGGACTTGGGTAAATAGCCCAGGTCCTTGTTTTGGTCAAAAGCATATTTGGCGTAAAAAGGGCCCCAAGCTCTTTGACTTCGGGCTAACCTGTTGCTTATACGGCCATAGGCATTGTTTAACTTATACGCTGGCATTAACGATAAGCTATGATTTTTATAGATAGTTATAATTTAGCTATTGCCAAAGGGTAAAAAGATGTGTTAAGATAACACATGTCGCCGCAAGGTGACAAACAAAAATTACCACTTGCAGCGAACGCAGAAAAAGTGGTAAGATATGATTCCACCGCCGATAAGGCAGTGAACAAACTACCAAAAACTTGCACTTGAAACACAGTGAAAGCCATGGTAAGATAAGCTTCCGGTCGCGAGATCGGGACAAGCAAATGGTCTTTGAAAACTAAACAGCAGATGATGGATGAAAAACAGGTCAAGTCAAAAGTCGAGTTTAACACTCGAAACTAAGACGACCACAAAAAACATCC
>NZ_CEVWQM010000023.1:0-67820 GCF_982386235.1 Desulfotomaculum sp.
ATCAATCATCCCCCCTCGTTATGTATATTATAACACATAACGATTAAAGAGCCTAGCATATAATGTCAATAAATCTAGCTATTTCAAGAGGTTCGAACGTTTATTATCACCGCCTCGTTATGTATGGGCGGGAATCTAGGAAATAAGCTTGATGGGGTGTGAAGGAAGAAATTTGTATGATATCCTGGTTCCGCCTTTTCCTAAGGGTAATCATATTTTATGATGCAAAAGGTATGCCGGATAAAAAGATAGATAAATCAGACCATTTGTAAATTATTTTTAGCTTACTGTGCAATATCACACTACACTAAATTTTTGCTGTGTTTTACATCAGTAATAGCCCATTTTATTGAGTTGTAGAATTGCAATGCGCTGTGCGTGTTTGCAATGTTTAATGTGCGTATTCTTCTTCAGATAAAGGATAGACTGCTGGATTTTCGGGATATACAGGGAATGATGTGCTGATCCAGTATATCGTTGTTGCAGCTGTTGCCCAGAGAGAAACTGAAATCCCCTCCTCGGGACCTGCAATTTTACCCAGAAGGGGTCGGTCCTCACTTGCGTCAGTATTTAGACGATAAAAACTGGGGAGGGTTTGTATAATGGAACTGAGGGAAAACTAGCTCTCCTTCAGGCTAAAACGGTCACCCATAAAGACAGAAACAATCTTTGAAATGGGGGTTATCCAATACCACAGGGGTAGGTTCCCTGTGGTATTTTATTTAGGATTTTTGACAGGAATCAACATTTAGTTTATAGAATGATGAAGAAGAGTAAAGAAAAATGTTTTAAAGGATGTGATGATGTTGAAAAATCAACTGAAGTCTACAGGAAGTGCGAAGGAACGGACGAATAAGCGTTATCAATTTTTTGCGGGGATAATTGTTCTATGGCTAATTATTTTCATGGGCTCAGCTTACCTTGCCAAAGACTATATCGATAAAACCATGTTAAGTGTACAGCAAACTAACGCTATGAATGTGCAAGGCCTGGAGTTACGACTAGGTGTTCTTAGTGAAGAGATGAAGCAAATTAAAGAATTATTGCAGAATACAGACCAAACCCTTACCAGTTCTGACTCAACCCAAAAGGCCCTGAGAGATAAGATTAACGAACTAGATAAACAATTACAAGCTCTGGAGAAAAGCTTAAATGTATTAAAGGAGGCCCCTGATGCGAACCGTTAACATATTTTTTCTTCTTCTGTTCGCTCCAGTGGTTGGTTTTCTATTTACAGTTTTTAACTTCGACGACCATACCCAAGCCATGGGACTACCCCTTAAAAATACAGAAATAGCAGTTCAGTCTGCCGAAATGCAGATGGAGGATATAAACAACAATATCTCTTTTATAAACCAATTGGTTGAGGAGCAAGAACGCCTATACCGGGAACAGGAAAAAGTTATCCAAGAACTGTCAAGAAAGAGTTCAAATCAAATAAGACTGTCCAATCAGATATATGAAGAACGCATTTTGGCTATGTTAGGCCCTCCGGTAGGTTTTCATCAGTCTGAAAGGGTCGAAATAAAGGTATTTAAATTGGACGAATTAGGTTACCGGGGTTATATTGCCAAGGTAAAACTCCATGATCCATTGGCTTTTCGTGTGGTATTGGCCCGAGACAAATACGGTGAAAAGGAAACCCCCTGGGAGGCAACAAGCAGAACCGGAGCAATACTTGGCGTCAATGGTGGCGGCTTTTACAGGTTTATGCAGGATGGCCGGGAGTATACTTTGCCAATAGGGAACACGGTTATTGACGGAAAACTGGTCGGAGGTTTTCAATCATCCGTTGAGGATATTTTTTTCTCCGGCATTAAACGGGATGGGGAATTAATAGGGGGTATTTTTTTTGAAAGGGATGAACTTCTTAAGCAGAAACCCTGGCAGGGAGTTAGCTTTGTGCCCATCTTAATCCAAGAGGGCAAACCCGTTCCTCTGCCCCGGAAATGGCAAAATACGAAGCATCCCAGAACTATAATTGGCGAGTATGCCAATGGTGATCTGATACTAATAGTTGTAGATGGTCGTCAATCAGACTGGAGTAGTGGAGTTACTCTGGAGCGATTACAGATTAAACTGATCGAGCTGGGTGTAAAGGAAGGTTATAATCTTGACGGAGGGGGTTCGAGCGTCTTTATTTTTAATGGAAAGGTCTTAAACCGACCCTCTGATGGCATTCAGCGATCCATGGCTACCAATATCATGGTACTTCCATAAATCTACAGATTCGTTTTAGTGCTAGCTCTAAAAAATGGCAACTTCCGTTTGGGAGGGTTTGCCATTTTTTTATTCTTTTAGAACATATTACAAATTTTGATAATTAGCTACATTTTTTAGTGTAACGCCCCTGTCATGATATTTATAGGGGGGTGATTATCAAAAAATATATGTATTTGTTGAAAACTGCGAATTTTAATAAGGGAGGTGGAATGAATGGACAACAAGACGATCATATCCAATTTAAGAGATCATGCAGGTAGAATTATGGGTTACTCGCGGTGTATTGCCCAAAAGACAAAAGATGAGGAAATATTGCTGCTCTTGGCTCATATTATAACGGAGGCTGAAGATTTACTAGATGTTGCAGACGAGGTTAAAGATAAACTAACGGAGTAGCCACACGAAACTAAACGGCTCCTCTGCTGGATTATGCCAGTAGGGGAGTTTTCATATAATAGATCCAGGTTAGTATACTATTAATGAAGGAAAAAGTCGCTAGGGTTTATTGTGTAAAAAGAAAGGGAATTTGCAGATGTAAAAAGAATTATTGGATAATAGTTATAAATTGTAAGGGCACCACATTTAGGACAAAATTGCAAAGGGATTTATGTTACGGAGAAGATTTTATATGCATAGATTGATTAAGGGTGGGCTTCGTCTCCTACCATGGGTATTTGTTATTCTATGGATGATACTTATCTTTACTTTGTCAGCCCAACCAGCGGAACAATCGAATGGTCTAAGCAAAGGGTTAACAACGGTTATTGTAGAAACTATAGAGAAAATGGCTCCCGGGTCGGAGTTTGATATGGGAAGATTGAATCATCTGCTAAGAAAAAATGCCCATTTCTTCGCTTACCTTGCACTAGGGGCATTGCTGATGAATGCAATTAGAAAAGGAAGGGTTAAGGGACGGGGGGGTTATCTCTTAGCTTTCGGCATATGTGTGGCATTTGCTGTAAGTGATGAAGTACATCAACTATTTGTGCCAGGCAGGGGTGGTCAGATTAAGGATGTTTTAATAGATAGTGCCGGGGCACTTGTAGGGATTTGGATTTATGGGAGCTTAGACAGGGCGAATAAAGAAAAGAAACAATTAAGCTAAAGGAGAGAGTCTATTGGCCATATTGGTTACAGGAGGAGCAGGGTACATTGGCAGCCATACCTGTGTGGAACTGCTTCATGCAGGTCATAAAATAATAGTTGTGGATAACCTTTCGAACAGCAAACCGGAGTCATTAAGGCGCATCAGGGCCCTTGCTGGTCAAGAAATTAAATTTTACGAGATCGATGTTTTGAATAAAGAAGGACTTAAAAGGGTTTTCGCGGAAAATCAAATCGAGGCAGTAATCCATTTTGCCGGGCTGAAGGCAGTGGGGGAATCTGTGGCAATACCCCTGCGCTATTATCACAATAATATTACTGGGACACTGGTTCTTTGTGAGATGATGCAAAAATATGGAGTGAAGAAGCTAGTCTTTAGTTCCTCAGCCACGGTCTATGGCAATCCACAAAGTGTTCCCATATCCGAGGACTTTCCCCTCAGTGCCACGAATCCCTACGGGCGTACTAAATTAATGATCGAAGAAATATTGGGAGATCTGTATATATCCGACAAGACATGGAGTATTGCTCTGCTGCGTTATTTCAATCCCATAGGTGCCCATCGCAGCGGCCTAATTGGTGAGGACCCGGAAGGGATACCGAATAACCTGATGCCTTATATTTCACAGGTGGCAGTTGGCAAATTGAAAGAACTGAGGGTCTTTGGCCAGGATTATGACACACCCGATGGTACAGGGGTCAGGGACTATATTCATGTGGTGGATCTAGCCATTGGGCACCTACGGGCCCTGGAAAAGATCTTACCCACCACTGGTTTAGCTGTCTACAACCTTGGTACTGGCAGGGGTTACAGTGTGCTTGAAATGATTAAGGCTTTCGAAAAAGCCTCCGGCAGGAAGGTTCCCTACACCATTGTAGACCGCCGTCCGGGTGACGTGGCCATCTGCTTTGCCGATCCGGCCAAGGCGAAAAGGGAGCTTAATTGGGTTGCCGAGAGAGGGATTGAGGAAATGTGTGCGGATACCTGGAACTGGCAGTTTAATAACCCCAATGGTTATGAGGAATAGGAAAATATTAAAAATAAATAACAAAAGCAACTATATGATCACAATATGATATAATTCATTGTAAAAACTTATTAATTGACCTAAAGGTTTCCTGAAAAATTTCTGTGAGGTAAGAAGATGAAAGTACGCAAAGCGGTTATTCCTGCTGCTGGCCTTGGGACAAGGTTTCTCCCTGTTACAAAGGCCTTACCCAAAGAAATGCTGCCCATTGTTGATAAACCAACTATTCAATACATTATTGAAGAGGCCGTTAATTCTGGCATAGAAGATATTCTAATTATCACAGGCAGAGGGAAATGGCCCATTGTCGACTACTTTGACCGTTCTCCCGAATTGGAAGCTGCCCTGGGGGGCAAGGGTAAATCCGAAGAGTTAGAAACCATTATTAACCTTACCCAGATGGCCAATATTCACTACATAAGACAGAATGAGCCCCTCGGTTTAGGACATGCTGTGCACTGTGCAAAGTCCTTTATGGGCAATGAACCCTTTGCGGTGCTATTAGGTGATGATATTATAAAATCAAAGGTTCCCGCCTTGAAGCAGTTAATCGATATTGCTGAGAAAAATCACGCCAGTGTCATTGGTGTACGGGAAGTAGCGGTTTCCGATGTTAACAAATATGGCATCATCCAACCCGGGGAAAGTATGGGACAGGTATACCAGGTAAAGGATTTAGTGGAGAAACCTGCCCCGGAAAAGGCACCCTCTCGACTGGCCATTATGGGTCGCTATATACTAAATGCTTCGATCTTTGACTGTTTAGAAAATTTGCCAATTGGTGCAGGTGGCGAGATCCAGCTTACCGATGCCCTAAGGGTCCAGGCTCAAAGGGAGCGAGTTTATGCCTGTATGTTCGAGGGCATCCGCTATGATGCCGGGGACAAGCTGGGCTATTTAAAGGCCACTGTTGAATATGCCCTGGAATCGCCAGACTTTGGCTTAGAGTTTGCCAGGTATCTGGATGAGTTGCATCAAAAACGCAGTAATTTTACCAAGGCGGTTGCTGAAGTAGCCGCTGCCAAGGAGGAGTAATTCAAAGTAAGTACACATTATAATAAGGTGCACATTGTCGCAATTTGACGGCAAAAATAGGAAAATCATGCAGGATTAAGGAGTCTATTAGTGGAATATTTTCAGATTAATTGTTTAAATATGCTGTTTGACAAAGGAGATTATTCAGTTGAACGAGGACAGATTTGACACCAGGGAGGATTTTGAGGTTATTGATCTAAGGGATATTTGGCGAATAATCAAAAAGGGTAAATGGATATTAATAAGCCTACCGTTAATAGCTATGATTACCAGCGGTATTATCAGTTTTTTTGTTCTCACCCCCCGTTATGAAGCCTCTACCACCTTAATGGTCGGCAAAACATACTCTGGCCAAGATGCCATGATGCTGCAATATAATGATATTTTAACAGCTAATCAGTTAGTTAAGACCTATAGCCAGATTGCCAAAAGCCGTACTGTGGTTGAACAGGTGATGAAATCTGAAAAGCTTGACACAACCTATGAGTCATTAAGTCAGGTGATTGATGTTAAACCCGTCAAGGATACACAACTTATACAAATAACCGTGCAAGATGTCAATCCCCAACGGGCAGCTAGACTAGCGAATGTCACAGCCAATGTTTTTATGGGCAAAGTAGTTGAAATTATGAAGGTTGATAACGTTAATATTATCGATCATGCTGTGGTACCAAGCGCACCGGTAAAACCAAATAAAAAACTAAATGTAGTCATTGCCGGGGTTGTTGGTTTTATGGTTGCTTTAGGAATTATCTTCTTGCTGGAGTTCCTGGATCGAACCATCAAGACCGGGGATGATGTAAAGCGTCATCTCGATCTGCCAGTACTTGGGGTTATTCCTAAGATTGAATAAAAGGAGCATTAAGATGTCAAATAACAAACTTGTGGTTTTAGAAAATCCTAAATCACCAGTTGCAGAAGCCTATCGCATTGCCCGCACCAATATTCAATTTGCAGCAGTTGATAAGGTCCTTAAAACAATCTTGGTCACCAGTTCTGGACCAGCCGAAGGCAAATCTACCACTGCCGCAAACCTAGGCATTGCCTTTGCCCAGTCCGGTAAAAGTGTCATTATTGTAGATGCAGATTTACGGAAGCCCACCCAACATAAAGTATGGGGAATTGACAATAGCATAGGACTCACCAATATATTGTTAGGGGACACCGATGTATCCACAGCCCTACAACCCTCGCCCATGAAAAACTTACATATCATAACCACGGGCCCCATTCCTCCTAACCCAGCAGAGTTGTTAGGTTCCCAAAGAATGACCACTTTGCTGGCCGCCTTCCAAGAACATGCAGACATCATTATTATTGACACACCACCTGTTATTGCCGTAACCGATGCTGCCCTTTTGGCACCCCAAGTGGATGGGGTTGTTTTGGTGGTTGCTTCTGGACAAGCCAAAATCGAAGCAGCTCAGCGAGCCAAGCAAATGCTGCTGAATGGTAAGGCGAAAATTCTTGGAACCATGTTGAACATGGTGGAGGAGGATAGTCAGGATTATTACTACTATTACTACTATGGTGAAGGCAGTGACGGTAAGAAGAAAGGTAAAAGTAGAAGTAAAAGTGCCAAGGTGGCTTCTTTTTAAAATTTGAAGAAAAGGGAGATAGAGATGTTAAGGAAGAAAATATGTGCAGTTACATTAACATTAGCATTTTCCAGCCAATTATTAATTGCCCCGGTAGCTATGGCAAAAACAGTTGATGAGGCGGTTAAAGATATAACAAGCAACCCTACCTATACTGATTTTGTCAACAACCAATTAAAGGTTGACAAATCAACTGCTGATGGTTTTGTGCGTGATGTGGTTAATGACTTGGATATGAGCAAAATAAATGATGATTCTTATATTAAAGGGGTAGTGGCAGATAAAGTCATTAGTTATGATAACGATGAGTTTACCAATGCCATTGCTAATTTAATACAATCCCAGGGTTATGAAGCGGCAAAAAACACGGTTAAGGAACTCGGCAATTTATTTAGAGATGGACTTACCGAAAAGACGCCAATCGGTGGAGGCAGAGGTAGTAGCGGGGGAGTAATATCCAAGGAAGAATTTAAAATTAGCTCCCATGGTACTACTGCTGAGGTAAATGCCGGTGGCAAACAATATATAAATATAACAAGCAAACAGATGAGGGATTTAATAAACGGGAATAAAACATTAAATATGGTTTTTGAGGATGTAAATATATCTTTTAACAAAGATTCCTTAAACATCAGCCAGTTACTAAACCAGGACAATTCTCACTTTAGGGTTGAAGTCAAAAAGGTCAATTTAGAAAAACCAATGGAAGTGGCGCAAGGTGAAACACTCTTCAAGATTGCAGGAAACATCTATGAGCTTGCGGCATACCAACTAGATGATACAGATACTGTAAAAGAAATCACGGCATTTAAAGGGACTGTTAACGTTTCACTTCCCGTACCTAATGGTTACAAAGAGGGTGCCTCTTTAGGAAATTTAATGGTTTATTGCTATAACGAAAAGACAGATAAAGGGGAACTGCTAGGTGGAACCTATGATTCTACTAAAAATGCAGTGTCTTTTACAACCAGTTCCTTTAGTAAATACGCTTTGCTGGAAAAGGTAACAAGTCAAACCAATGTACCCCTAGCACCTGTTGCACATGTAAAATTTTCAGATATACAGGGACATTGGGCTGCTTCTGATATTGAGTACATGGCCAGCCAAGGATATGTTAAAGGTATCGGTGAAGGTGAATTTGGTCCCCAACGGCAAGTAACCAGAGCGGAATTTGTCGCTATGCTAGTGAATGTCTTAGGTATAAAGGAAGAAGGTAGCATTGCATTCAAAGACGTACCCAAGGGGTCTTGGTATTACTCAAGTGTGGCCATAGCCTATAAAGCGGGTTTGGCAAAGGGTAAAGGGGCAGATACCTTTGCGCCACAGGCACCGATCACTCGGCAGGAAATGGCGGTAATGATTTGTAATGCTTTAAACTATCAAGGCAAGCAGGTTCGGGGAGATATTGCTGCTTTATCCATGTTTACAGATAATATGTTAATTGCCGATTGGGCGAAGCAGTCTGTGGCCAATGTTTTAGCAAGTAAAATTGTTAATGGTAAGACAACTATCAAGGGGCTTTCCTTTGCTCCGCAGGATTATGCAACTAGAGCTGAAGGAACAGTTATGTTAAGAAACATATTGACTAAATAAATTGCGGTGATTATTAAAAAAAATTTGCGGTGATTATTAAAAAAATTCTGGAGGAGGGGTTCTATAAAAAAGTACTAGGCTTGAAAAAAGAAATAAGGAGGTTCTAAACAGAGTGAAGAAGAAATTATGGTTATCACTTGTATTATGTGTTGCCCTATTAGTATCCATGTCTGGTTACGCATTAGCAGCTGGGTTTTCAGACTTGACAGGGCATTGGGCAGAAAGCCAAATAAGTCAATGGGCTGATAAGGGTTTAACTGGTGGTTATGCGGATGGTACCTTTAAGCCCAACAAAGAAGTCACTAGGGCAGAATTTGTTGCACTGGTAAATCGTGCTTTTGCAATTCCAGCTGGCGGTACAACCAGTGTCTTTTCCGATGTAAAAGCTGAGCAATGGTACTTTGCTGAAGTAGTGAATGCAAAAGCTGCCGGTTATATTGGCGGCTACAGCGATGGTACTTTTAGACCCAATCAAACCATTTCCCGCCAAGAAGTAGCCAGTATTTTAGTCAGGCTGTTAAAGTTGCAACCTACAAGTGAGGGAACTAGTCAATTTGCTGATGCTGCCCGTATTCAGGATTGGTCTCGCAATAGTATCGGTGCCGTGGTTAAGAGTGGTTTTATGAAAGGATTTCCGGATAATACCTTTCAACCTTTAAAAAGTATTACTAGGGCGGAAGCCGTAGTGGCTTTGGACAGGGCTTTATCTGGTTCTGGTGTAATACCAGTCGGAAGCAATGGAATAGAAGGTACCGTTACATTTAACGGTAAGTCAGTAAACAATGCGGTTGTGCAAGTTTTCGAGGCCAACAGTTTTAAAGTATTTAAAGAAGCTAAAACCACTGGCAATGGCTCCTTTAAATTTGATTTAAATGCAGGAACCTATGATATAACTGTTGCTACTGAAAATGAAATAGCCTATCAGAGCGATGTTAAAGTAGGTGGGGGCAAGCTGACATCAGTAAGCCTATCGATGGAAAAAGCTGCTGTAGTTAGCGGTATACTGAAAGATAAGGACGATAATGTGGTTAAGAAGACAACCGTCGCTTTTACCACTAATCCTACCTTTATTACTACCACTGATAATGATGGTAAATATTCTTTAGCCGTGTTGGCAAACCATACCTATACCATGCGAGCTTATAATCCTGACAAAAAAGATCAGGAACCAGACTTAGTAACAGAAAGCTTGGCGGTAGGTGCTGCTGGTAAGCATGACGTTGGCACATTAAAAACTCATTTTGCCGTTAGCAAAAGTTCAGGCGGCGGCGGTGGTGGCGGCGGTGGTGGCACCCCCCCAGCAGATACCGTCATAATTGAGAAAGAAATACCACTAGGTGATTCAGTGTCCCTTGGAGTAGTGAATAAACCAACAAAGGTTAAAGCGGAGGTAAAGCTGCCTTCAGGTCAGAGTGTTGCCATGGAAATTGATATCCCTGCAATAGGAAAAGATTGCAGTTTAAAAGTTGAAGAGATTGCAGCGAACATTCTTGTTCCCAATGATCCTGAAATACCTTTCTTAGGTTTTAATATTACTCTTGAGGGTGCCCCTGGTACAGAAGTAACCATAGCTCTTCCTTTACCAGATGGTTTGGATGGAACTACCGTTGCAGCATATCACTATAATACCGTTACTGGCATGTGGGATTATAGAGAGGCTTCGGTGGTTGATCATAAGGTTGTTTTTAAAACTACCTTAAGTCCTGTTGGTGTTTCCAAAAAAGTGGCGGCACCAAGAGAATTATCAGCCTACAATGTTACTAATCAAAGTGTTGGTTTAGAATGGGATAGTGTAGATAACGCAACAAAGTATATGATCTACAGAGATAAGAACAAAATTGGTGAAACTGCAGTTACCAGCTATACAGATACAAATCTAGCGGCAGGATTTAAATATACCTATACAGTTGTTGCTTGCAACAAATATAATTTCACATCGAAAGAATCACCCGCTAAAACAATTACAACTTCTGCTATAGCCATTCCCGGCAACAACTTGCTAGAAATTTTAGATGCTGTTGAAGAGGCTTTAGCTCAGATTAGCCCAGAAGACTGGGAAAAATTAAAGGAAAATAGGGATAGGCTGTTAGGCTATACGGATGATCAAATCATAGAGGCCCTAAAAAATACTGGACTTGAAAAGGCCTTTGAGAGTGTTATTAATTCTACCGTTACTGATCAACAGGCACGGGTCACGATCGCGATCATTAGAAGTGTGGCTTACCTAGGTGAAGATACTGGTTATGACAACAGAACAAAGGTTATTGAACAGGTTAAAGAATTAAAAACAACCTATAGTGAACAGATTAGCAAGTTAGTAGCTAAAGGTGTAACTCAAAAGGCTGTATATAATTATCTAGTCTATATGTATGACGAGATTCTTACTGGGGAATATGTGATTAACAACAATTCCTATGAATCTGATTTATATAGTGCAGCCTTAAAGGAACTGCGGAGTGGCATGCATGAAGATCTGAAAACAGTAGCTAAAGATGCCTTTGATAGAATCAAAAGTGATTATTCCACTGTAAATGAGGGAGATAGTGATTACAAAAAACTTCTTAAGGAGCTTATTGCTGAACAGGAGTTTGACACTATAACTGGAAGTAAAGTTCGCTTAATGAAGGAATACCTGGTCTCCGAAGTACAGGGGGATGAAGGTAAGTATGCAACTATCGTGGATTTGATGGACTTGATTATAAACACCAGTAAGGTTTTTGTACCTACCCAATCATAGGATCTACAGAAAAAATAAGGCCCTGTCTTAATTGACGGGGTCTTGTTTTCAGGGGGTATCATACATTTGATAGATGTTCATAGTCATATTTTGCCATGCCTGGATGACGGTGCAAAGGATATAGAAGTAAGCCTGCAAATGGCTAAAACTGCTGTAGAGGAAGGGATTACATCCATCATTGCCACCCCCCACTGTATCCCTGAGGTCTTTTTTACCAAAAGGCAAGAAGTATTATCTGCGGTGGCAGGGCTACAAAACGCCCTAGATGAGGCAGAATTATCTTTAAACATTCTACCTGGCATGGAGGTTCATCTAACCTTAGACGTACCCCAAAGGCTGGCTAATGGCAGTGTACTGACATTAAATGATACCGGAAAATATGTACTACTGGAATTCCCCATGAATAGTGTTCCCGCCTATGCCGGACAAGTTATCTTTGAAACCATGCTCAAAGGCATTAAGCCCATTATTGCCCATCCGGAACGAAACAAAGAAATAGCAGAAGACCCACAAATATTATTTCAGCTCATTGAAAAGGGCTGCCTGGTTCAGGTTACTGCCGGTAGTCTAACAGGTCACTTTGGGTCAAAAATACAGCAACTGACGCAGGATTTTCTCCGCCTTGGCTGGGTAGACTTTATTGCCTCCGATGCTCATGATGCCGTAAGGCGGCCTTTTAAAATGAAAGAAGCCTGGGCTGAGGCTGTGGAACTGGTGGGGGAGGAAGGGGCCAATCAATTGTTTATTGGCAATCCGACAAAATTAATTAATGGTGAAGTTATAAAGAAGGGCGACATAGAGCCCTATCCCCGAAGCAGAAAAAGGGCTGGACACAGGAAAAAAGTGAGCTTTTTTGAGCGGTTAAACCGTTTGCTGCGCTAGTTATTTGCAAGGTGGTGAAGGGAATTAAAAAGATAGGGGTATTTTTTGTTTGTTTGGTTTTGCTTGCTGCCGGAGGATATCTATATTTTGACCGAAATGTACTAAATGCCACTTCGGATATGGATAGTAAAACGAAGGAAGAGCAAAAAAGCGAGCTGCTGACGAAGGAAGAATTTTCTGATTTGCCGGAGGTGCAAGCTTTAAAGGAACAAGAAAAGGAATTGAAAAAGGGTGGTGCACTAGATACGAAAGCAGGTCAAGGAGTACCTTCCTCTGGTAATAAAAATACTACACAAGTTACCACTGACAACTCCAAAAAAGCGGACATTGAGAACCGACTAAAGCAAAAATTATCCTCTTTGCAAGGGGAATATAGTGCGAATATAAGTGGCTTGGTTGCCTCTGCAAAAGATGAATATAACCAAATTGCCTCTGGTCAAAAGACTGGTTCTAAATCTGCCTTAGCTCAAAAGTACTTAGGCCTAGCCCAAGGCATGGAGGCCCAATGTGACGCACGGGTTTACGCTGCCATTGCCTATGCTGAGAATGAACTTCAAGAGTATGGCTACCAAAGCAGTGTGCCGGAACAGGTTCGGCAAGCCTACCAACAGCAAAAAAAAGAACGCAGACAACAACTGTTAAGTAAATTATAGACATATTTGTATCAAATAGTTACAAGAGTCTTAAATGAGTCTTGAAAGAAGAGGATATATAAAAATCTGTTGAATGATAATTATAAAAAGGATCATATATGTTCCGACAAAGGCAAACTTCCCGAAAGGGCAGGACGCAAAGCCACGGGCCTAAAGCTGTAGCTAGGGCAGCCGAGCTGCCGATAACAATGTTAATATAGTCGGGGCTCAAGGAGGGTATGTTTTGTCATTTTATTTGAAAGCCCTGAGAGGCGTTTTTGTTTCTGATAAAAATGATCAAGGGACCAGACTGCATAAGCTTGAAAAGTTACAACAGAAATTAGTAGACGAGGGTTATCAGCCCTCCGAGGCTGAACACTTTGTAAGGGCTGCTTTAGGGTCTCGTAATTTGCAAAGTTTAGACAATAAGGAATTGGATACCGTGATTAAAAACCTTGAGGCACAAATCATGATTGCCCAAAAATGCAAGAATATCTTCTAAAATAAGGGGGAGTGTCGCACTACTTGTCTAAGTGGTAAGCGAAACTCCCCTTGTTTTCATAATCTAATTTTATTGTGGAGCCGGCCTATTATTACCTAGGCTCTCCCCAGTTGCATCAAAACCATGCCAAATAATCCTCGTTCCACTGGATGGGTAGTGTCCCTGGCCCAACACGATGAGCCTGATCCGATGCTCGCCCGGTGCCAGATCATCTGCCACCAGGAAATACCGCATGATAGGCTCCGGGGCATAGGTATCGATGAGACCATACCTGTTATTATCCACATATACGTTAGCCATGCCGCCATCTGGCACACACTTCACCCGTACTCCTACGGCACTGCCTGTAAAATTACTTTCCACAAAGGCCCCATTTTGTGACCCAACCAATACTGGTACGTTCCCTTTAACATTGGGCTTGTCCATTTGCTGGATAAGGGAAGCCTTATCGATTCGCTGCCAGGACAGATATCGATCAAAATCTGAAATTGGTTTTACATCGTCAATGTTGTTCTTTGTAATTTCCTTGGCCGACCTCTCTTTTAATAGATCGATTAAAGCCAATCCATGATCACCCTTCACTAGGGGCAGGTTATAATGCTCGGTCAAGTTTTGCATAGACTCTGGTAGGTTGTCACTTTGCATACATATAACTTCAGCCTGGGGAAAGGCCTTGCTGGCTGTTTGTAGAACAGCTTCATAGATAACGAGGGATTGCTCCATGCTTATGTCAGACTGATCCGACGCACTTGGATATAATATAATCAGGTCGGGCATCTCCGGCTTGGTGGATATAAAAGTATTTAAGGCCATTAAGGTACTCCAACTGGAGCCATCTATACTTGCCAGAGAAAAGAGGGATACTTTACAGCTAAATTCTGTGGCTAGCTTATTCAGCAACTTTTCTTGCTGTTCCTTGGAGGTGGCCCCGCTAGATCCTAAAACCGCAATGTTTATGGGCTGACTTAACTGTAGTTTCGTGTAAAGATTGTCAGATAGTGAGGTTGATGCAAAATCAGAGGCATTCTGTGCAGTCGCTCCCTTATGCTCCTTCGCAAATAGGTATTTGTAGCTAACCCCACCCGCCGATATCAGAAGGCCTAAGGTAAGTGCTGATACGATAATAATTTTTTGTATTTGCTCAAAACTTCTACGCAAGAAAATCACTCCCCAGAATATTATAAGTGGAAATCATTGCCAAGGAAAGCCCTTTGTCTATTTAGTAACAAAAAACAAACCAGACATATCGGTCAATTACAGAATTTTTGGTATAAAATTTGCAACAGACCATTCTGTACTATTTTAACTGTGGTATAATATCCATTGGAGTGGAGGGTTTGATATGTCCTTCTCGGCAGTAACGAAAAACGAATTAGCTCGTGTAGTTGGAAATAAACAATGCTGCCGTTTGGCGGAACTGGCTGCCCTGATTAAAATGGATGGCAGTGTGCAGATTAACGGTATGAGGAGATTTTCTTTAAATATAGTCACGGAAAATGCTGCCGTAGCCAGAAAAATATTTACACTATTAAAAAATCAATTTGGACTGGCCACGGAGATCATGGTGCGGCGCAAAGTAAGGTTGCGGAAAAATAATGTTTATTTAGTTCGTATTCCTCCCCAACCAGGCATCGATGGGATTTTTAAGGCCCTGGGCTTTGAGGCCGGAGGCTTTAGTTTCATGGAAGAGGGTATCGTCAAGGACTTAATCTCCCGGGATTGCTGCCGCAAGGCCTATCTAAGGGGTGCCTTTTTGGGTGGTGGCTCTGTTAATAACCCTGAGGGGACCTATCATTTAGAAATTATTACAGATAATTTAAGGCATGCACAGGATCTAACAGAACTGATGCAGTACTTTAACCTGCCCGCTAAGGTTAGCCCGAGAAAAAACTGGCATGTGGTTTATCTGAAGGGCAGTGAACAAATTATTGACTGTTTGAATTTGATGGGGGCCCACTCGGCCCTGCTGGATTTTGAGAATGCCCGCATTTATAAGGATATGCGTAACCAGGTAAACCGGCTGGTCAATTGTGAAACGGCCAACTTGAATAAAACTGTCAATGCTGCGGTAAGGCAGCTAGAAAATATTAAGTATCTAACAGAAACCATCGGACTGGACAAATTGCCAAAGGCCCTGCGGGAAGCGGCAGAATACCGTTTGGAGCATCCGGATGCCAGCCTGAAAGAACTGGGAGAGCTATGGGATCCCCCGGTGGGTAAGTCTGGTGTCAACCATCGCATGCGTAAAATAGAACGTATGGCGGAAAGGCTTCGTTCTAGGAAGGAAGAACATGGACCTAAACAAAATTGATCAGGAATTGAGGAAAAAAACAGGGGTCGCTGCTTATGAATCCTTTTGCAATTATCGACATCGGGAGGAGCCTGGAGCCGCAGCTCCAGGTACCAGTGTGCTTTTTTTAGGTACTGGCGGTAATCCCGAGGCGGTTTTTAGCCAGGTTCCCCGGACTGCCGGCTTTATCCTCACGGTGGGTGGGGTAAGGCTTTATGTGGATCCAGGGCCAGGGGCGGTGGTACGGGCCCGGGAGGCTGACTTTGACTTAGGTACCTTGGACGGAGTATATATTTCCCATGGTCATTTGGATCACTATGCCGGTGCAGAGGCCGTGATAGAGGCCATGTGTTGGGGCATGTTTTGCCGCAGGGGTTTGGTATTGGCACCAGGCCAAGTTTTGGAACGAGAGCGACTGATCAGCATCTATCATCAGGGCAAGGATAGTCTTTCAGGGTATAAGGGAGGCCCCGCAGTAAAAAAACTTGTACCTTTGCAGCCTGTTGCCATTGGGGATGTCACCCTGAATCCGGTACCAGCCCATCATGCTGAAGAAAATTATGGATTTATTTTAAGGACAGGGAATCTTACCCTTGGCTACACCAGCGACACAAATTACATCAAGGGTTATACCACACCCAAAGGAGTCAAGGATTTATCCTATCGGGGACCTATTACAGATTTAGTGGATATTGTGGATTACCGTGAGGACATTAAGCAAGCTTTTAGCCAGGTTGACGTCCTTATTGCCAATGTCACCAGTCATAATGTGTATGCCCATCGGCATATAACCACATTGGGGCTAGCCCATCTGCTTAGGAACAGTAATGTCAAACTTTGTATTATGACACATTTCAACCATTGTTGCCTGCGTCCGGAAGATCTACGCCCCGCCATGGCCTACTATGTGGAGAAAAAGAGCGGGGTCAAAACACTTTATGCGGATGACGGTGCACACTTTAATATTGAGAAATTACTCGAATCAGGACAGGATAGTGGGGTTAATGGATAAACGCTAACAGCAATTACTAAAGGAGAGTGATGGATCTTGCGAATCGATTTTGGACTTAATTTGGAGCAGACCCAAAAACTTATTATGACACCGGAACTTCGTCAGGCCATCACGGTATTACAATTGTCCTCCCTTGAATTGGTGGAATATGTTGAGCAACAGGTATTAGAGAATCCCATGCTGGAAGTAAAAGATCATGACCAGGAGCGCGGCGAAGAAATAGCTGCTCCCCAGGAGGATGTAGACATAGATAGCAACAATCCCAAGAAGGAATTGGATCTGGACTGGGAAGAATATTTTCAGGATCGCAGTGACCTGGGTCTTTCTCCCATACGGGGTCAAAGGGAAATTTCAGAACAACCTGGCTACGAGCAATTTGTTAGTCAAGCCCCTACGCTAATAGAGCATTTGACCTTCCAACTTAGCCTTAGCCGGGCAAGTAAAGAGCTTAAGCAGATTGTGCAATACTTAATTGGCAACATCGATTCCAGGGGCTACTTGGGTATTGATCTGGAGGATGCGAATGAACAACTGGGTGTAGGAACACCAAGGTTAGAAGAAGCCTTAAAGGTGCTGCAAGGTTTTGACCCACCAGGAGTGGGGGCAAGAAATTTACAGGAATGCCTGAGGATTCAATTGGATTTTTTGAAGATTGATAATCAACTTGTAAAAGTACTGATCGATGAGTATTTACCAGACCTGGCCAGTGGTCGGCTGGCTAAAATTGCTGTCAAATTAAATGTTTCTCCCCTGGAGGTGCAGGAGGCAGCGGATATATTAAAAAAGCTGGAACCAAAGCCGGGTAGAAATTTAACCCAACACGACGAATTGCGTTATATTACTCCCGATGTGGTGGTGGAGAGGGTGGAGGGGCAATACATTATTTTAGTTAATGATGTAGCTATTCCAAGACTTTCCATTAACAATACCTATCGTACGGTATTATCTAAAAATAGTTCCGCAGATCAGAATACGAAACAGTTTGTTGAGGAAAAATTAAATGCAGCGGCTTGGTTAATCCGCAGTATTGAACAGCGGCGCTTAACCCTATATAAGGTTGCCAATTGTTTAGTAGATTTGCAGCGGGAATTTTTAGAACATGGAGTAAAGGGCCTTAAGCCTTTGAATTTAAAAAAAGTAGCAGATATAGTAGGTGTCCATGAATCCACGGTCAGTCGTGCCACTTCGAATAAGTACATTCAGACTCCTCAGGGAGTCTTTGAAATGAAGTATTTCTTTTCCACTGGTCTCAGTGATACCAGTGGCTCTCAGGTATCCTCAGAAAGCCTAAAAAAGATTTTACAGGAGATTATTCAAGAGGAAGATACCTCTGCTCCCTTAAGTGATCAAAAGATTGCCGAAATGTTTGGACAGCGGGGGATCAAGATATCTCGGCGAACGGTAACCAAATACCGTGATGAATTGGGCATTCCTGCCACAACCAGAAGAAAAAGATATTAAAATTTATCATTTATGCAGGGAATTTACGATTAATGTTGAAAACATTTCCTGAATGAGACATACAATTTAATAGGAGCACAATGTATTGTGACATAATAAATTTTTAAGGAGTGGTTTTGCAAATGGCACCTATTAAAGTGGGTATTAATGGTTTTGGACGTATCGGAAGAAATGTGCTGCGTTGCGCCATCGAGCGTAACGAGTTTGAAGTAGCATTAGTTAACCATAAATCCCGTCGTCTAGATTTTAAAGCAATCAACGATCTAACCTATGCCCAGACTTTAGCACACCTCTTAAAGTATGACTCGGTGCATGGTATTTTGAATGCAGATGTATCCGCCACGGAAGACAGTATCATTATTAATGGTAAGGAGATTAAAGTAATAGCCGAAGGGGACCCAGCCAAACTGCCCTGGAAAGAACTAGGCGTAGATATTGTGATTGAGTCCACTGGTCGCTTTACCAAAGGTCCCGATGCTGCTAAACACCTGGAGGCAGGAGCCAAGAAAATCATTATTTCTGCTCCTGGCAAAGAAGTAGATGGCACCTTTGTCATGGGTGTTAACGATGATCAATATGATCCTGCTAAGCACCACATTATTTCCAATGCTTCCTGTACCACCAACTGCTTAGCCCCGGTGGCTAAAGTTATCAATGACAACTTCGGAATTATCAAAGGTTTAATGACCACTGTTCACTCATATACAAATGACCAGCAAATTCTTGATCTACCGCACAAGGACCTGCGTAGAGCTAGGGCTGCGGGCATGTCCATCATTCCCACCACCACGGGTGCAGCCAAGGCAGTTGCTTTGGTACTGCCTGAGTTGAAGGGCAAACTAAATGGCTTTGCCATGCGGGTTCCCACCCCCAACGTATCCGTTGTGGATCTGGTGGTTGAATTAGAAAAAGCAACCTCTGCTGAAGAAATTAATGCCACCCTAAAGGCAGCAGCCGAAGGAAAGATGAAGGGTATTCTGGAGTTTAATCAACTGCCGCTGGTATCCAAAGACTTTAATGGCAATCCCAATTCCTCTATTGTAGACGGTCTGTCTACCATGGTTATTGATGGTAACTTAGCTAAGGTAATTGCCTGGTATGATAACGAATGGGGTTATTCCAACCGGGTGCTTGACTTAGCACTGATGGTAGCTGAAAAGGGGCTGTAAACATGCTAAAGAAGTCTGTCAAGGATGTTGATGTCAAAGGTAAAAGAGTCTTTGTCCGGGTGGATTTTAACGTACCTTTGGCTGGAGGGAATATTACCGATGATACCCGTATCCAAAGGGCTTTACCGACCATTCAATATTTAATGGAACAGGGAGCCAAGGTCATCCTAGCTTCCCACCTGGGTCGTCCCAAGGGGGAAGTGGTGGAAAAATATCGTTTGACTCCGGTAGCCAAACGACTGTCCGAACTGCTGGGTAAAGAAGTAATCAAGGTAAATGATTCCGTAGGAACAGAACCCCAGCAGGCCATTGCCAAGATGAACGAAGGCGATGTGCTGCTGCTGGAAAATGTTCGCTTCCACGGTGAAGAAACAAAAAATGATGAGAAGCATGCCAGGCAGATGGCTGAATTGGCGGAGCTTTTTGTCAACGATGCCTTTGGGGCGGCCCACCGGGCCCATGCTTCCACTACTGGAATTGCTGAATATCTACCTGCGGTGGCGGGATTTTTGATGGAAAAGGAACTTGCTAACCTGGGTAAGGCAGTTTCTAACCCCGAGCGTCCCTTTGTGGCCATCATTGGTGGCGCCAAGGTTTCGGATAAGATTGGTGTAATTGATACTTTGCTAGATAAGGTTGATACGTTGATTGTCGGTGGTGGCATGGCGAATACCTTCTTAAAGGCCCAGGGCTATGACATTGGTAAATCTCTGGTGGAACCAGATAAAATTGAGCTGGCCAAAAAATTGCTGGAACGGGCCAAAACTCAAAAGGTAGAATTCTTGTTGCCCGGCGATGCAGTGGCGGCACTGGCGATGGAACCAACCACCCAGCAAAAGGTTGTACCAGTGAACGAAGTTCCGGCGGATTGGATGATTCTGGACATTGGTCCAGCAACCGCAGAACGCTATGCTGTTGCAGCCCGCAATGCAGCCACTGTGATTTGGAATGGCCCTATGGGTGTCTTTGAAATGGAGGCCTTCGCTAAGGGGACCGAAGCTGTGGCCAAAGCTTTAGGTGAGTCCCAGGGCACCACCATTGTAGGCGGCGGAGATTCTGTGGCGGCTATAAATAAAATGGGGGTTGCTGATAAGATCAGCCATATTTCCACTGGCGGAGGGGCATCTCTGGAATTCCTCGAAGGAAAAGTACTGCCAGGGGTAGCTGCACTGCAGGACAAATAAAATATCATGCAAAATATTTTTATATAAATAGAAGGTTTTTAGGTAAGAAGTGAGAAGAGAAGTAAGGGTTTGAAACCCACTGCTAACTTCTCACTTCTCGTATTTCAAGGGGGTGTTATTTTGAGGCAAATTATTATCGCTGGAAATTGGAAAATGCATAAAACTGTGGCCGAAGCGGTAAGCTTTGTGGAGGAACTAAAACAAAAGAATCGTGGCACCGAGGTTGAAGTTGTGGTTTGTCCGACCTTTACAGCGCTGGCAGCGGTGGCAGAAGCCCTAAAGGGAAGCAATATTGCCCTGGGGGCCCAAAATATGCACTGGGAGACCCAGGGGGCCTATACCGGTGAGATATCCCCGGCCATGTTAAAGGAACTGGGGGTTAAATATGTAATTTTAGGCCACTCCGAAAGACGGCAGTTCTTTGGGGAAACGGATCAGGGAGTCAACCTAAAGGTAAAGGCCGCTTTGGCCTTTGGTTTGGTACCCATTGTTTGTGTGGGTGAAACCCTGGAGCAGCGGGAAGCAGGTACCACTGAGGAAATTGTAACCCTGCAGACGGAGGGGGCTTTAAAGGATCTGACCCCTGAGCAAGTGGCAGGTCTCGTCATTGCCTACGAACCAATCTGGGCCATTGGTACCGGCAGGACGGCTTCTGATGAGGATGCCCAGCAGGTCAATCAAAGCATTCGTCAAGTGATTGCCCAGCGGTTCGGCAGTGCTGCGGCAGAAGCAGTTCGAATTCAATATGGCGGCAGTGTGAAGCCGGGTAATGCCCGGGGGCTGATGTCCCAACCAGATATTGACGGAGGATTGGTGGGCGGTGCAAGCCTGAAGGTGGAGGATTTTGCAGGAATTATCGAAAATTGCAGGTAATTTCTACCCTCGCAAAGAGGAGGTTCCAAATTTTGAGTCAAAATAGTCAGCCCCTGGCCTTGATTATACTGGACGGTTGGGGGTTAAATAAAGAGGAGCATGGTAATGCCATAGCCCAGGCCCAGACACCAAATATGAAGAATTATTTAGCGAATTATCTCCATACAACCCTAGTCTGCTCCGGGGAGGCAGTGGGTCTGCCCGCAGGCCAAATGGGCAACTCAGAAGTGGGACACCTAAATATTGGTGCCGGACGGGTGGTTTACCAGGAATTAACCCGTATCACCAAGGCCATTCAAGAAGGGGATTTTTTTCAAAACCCAGAACTCTTGAGGGCTATAAAGTGTGTCAAGGAAAGGGATACGGCCCTACATATTATGGGTTTGCTTTCAGACGGTGGTGTACATAGCCACATTAAACATATATTTGCGGCACTTAAACTGGCAGCCCAGCAGGGCCTAACAAAGGTGTATTTTCATGCCTTTTTGGATGGCCGGGATGTATCTCCTTCCAGTGCCAAGCTTTATATGAGGGCACTGCTTAAAAAAATGGAAGAAGAACAGGTAGGGCAGGTGGCTACAGTCAGTGGCAGGTATTATGCCATGGATCGGGATCGCCGCTGGGAGCGTACAGAATTAGCCTATAGGGCCATGGTTTATGCCGAAGGGCTACATGCCAACTCCCCCCTGGAAGCCATCGATGTGGCCTATGAGCGGGGGGAAACGGATGAGTTTGTTAAGCCTACCCTGGTTACGGATGACAGTAAACAGCCCTTGGTTAAGGTTGCCGATGGGGATGCACTGGTCTTCATAAATTTCCGGCCAGACAGGGCCAGACAAATTACCCGGGCCTTTGTGGATGAAGAATTCACTGGCTTTGACCGGGGTCCTGCTCGGCCAAAGGTACATTTTGTCTGCATGACAGTCTATGATAAAACCATTGAAGCAGCAGTGGCCTTTCCCCCTCATAAGCTGGTAAACACCCTGGGGGAATGGTTGAGTATGCAGGGTAAGAAGCAATTGAGGCTAGCCGAGACTGAAAAATATGCCCATGTTACCTTCTTTTTTAATGGTGGCGTGGAATCACCCAATCCCAATGAGGAGAGGGTGCTGATTCCGTCACCCAAGGTAGCCACCTATGACTTAAAACCGGAGATGTCCGCCAATGAGGTGACAGAGGCCTTTATCGCTAATATTAATAAAGGAATCTTTGACGTCTTCATTACCAACTATGCCAACCCAGACATGGTGGGACATACCGGAGATCTAGCAGCAACGATAACCGCCATTGAAACAGTAGATAGATGCCTGGATCGGGTGGTTTCGGCCCTATTAGAGAAGGACGGAATAGTCATTATTACCGCTGACCACGGTAATGCCGAAAAAATGCAAGATGAAAAAGACGGTCCCTACACAGCCCACACCACCAACCCGGTACCCTTTATACTAATGGGAAAACAATACCAGACCGCTAAACTAAGAGATGATGGCAGCCTGGCTGACATAGCACCCACTATGCTGGATATCCTGGGCCTGCCTAAGCCGAAGGAAATGACGGGCAGCAGCCTTTTGCTGAAGGGATAGGCGTTGGGGTCTAGCCATTAGCCGTCAGCTTTTTTACATGTGCCTCATTTTTATTGCCAAGCAATGAAAAATATGAAAAAACCATAGGAGGTATGTACATTGACAATAATCAGTGATGTTTTTGCCCGGGAGATTCTGGATTCCCGGGGTAATCCCACCTTGGAAGCAGAAGTATGGTTAGAAGACGGTACGGTGGGCAGGGCCGCTGTACCGTCCGGTGCTTCAACGGGTGCCTATGAAGCAGTTGAACTGCGGGATGGTGATAAAGGGCGTTATCTGGGCAAGGGTGTTATTCAAGCAGTGGATAATGTTAATGAAGTTATTGGGCCGGAACTGATTGGTATGGATGTTACAGACCAAATCGGTATTGACAGCCTCATGATCGACTTGGATGGCACGCCGAACAAAGGAAAATTGGGTGCCAATGCTATCCTGGGTGTTTCTTTGGCTGTGGCCAAGGCCGCTGCCAACTACTTTGGCCTGCCCTTATACCAGTACATCGGTGGTGTAAATGCCAAGGAATTACCAGTACCAATGATGAATATTCTTAACGGCGGTGCCCATGCTGACAATAACGTAGATATTCAAGAGTTTATGGTTCTGCCAGTGGGTGCTGAAAGCTTTTCCGAGGGACTTCGGATGGGTGCTGAAATTTTCCACAACCTAAAGTCTGTGCTGAAGGCCCGGGGTTTAAACACGGCTGTGGGTGATGAAGGCGGCTTTGCTCCCAACCTAAAGAGCAACGAAGAGGCCCTGGCTGTTATTATCGAAGCCATAGAAAAGGCTGGCTATAAGCCAGGACAGGATGTATACTTAGGATTGGACGTTGCAGCCACAGAAATGTACAAGGACGGTAAATATCTGCTGGAGGGTGAAGGGGTAACCTATACAGCTGATGAAATGATTGCTTTCTACCAGAAATTGGTAGATAAATACCCCATTATTACCATTGAAGATGGGTTATCCGAAGATGATTGGGAAGGTTGGGCTAAACTAACCCAAACCCTAGGCCAAAAAATTCAGCTGGTGGGGGATGACCTCTTTGTAACGAATACCGAGCGTTTAGCCAAAGGGATTAAAGGCGGCGTAGCCAATTCGATTCTCATTAAAGTAAACCAAATTGGTACCCTTACGGAAACTCTGGATGCCATCGAAATGGCCAAGCGTGCCGGTTATACCGCTGTGGTATCCCACCGCTCCGGTGAAACCGATGATACCACCATCGCTGATTTGTCTGTAGCTACCAATGCAGGACAAATTAAGACGGGCGCACCTTCCAGAACAGACAGGGTTGCCAAATATAATCAATTACTACGTATAGAAGAGGAGCTTGGCCCTATAGCACGTTATCGTGGTAAAGAAGTCTTTTACAATTTAAAGTACTAGGGGTTTGTTAAAATAATCACATAACCTGCGAAAATAGGAGCCAGGGAGTGTAAGAAAGAGCCTTGGCTACCTATTTTTACATGTACAAAGATTGTCACTTATTTCACGTTGTGCTATAATACAAAAGTATACAAGACCTTTTTTTTACATATACCAAGAAAAGGAGGTGGAGTTTTGTTAAAAGGTCTAGTGACTGCCATTCATGTACTAATCGCAGTATCATTGATAGCATCGATTCTGCTGCAGTCAGGTAAGAGTGCCGGTTTGTCCGGTGCCATTGCCGGCGGGGCTGAGCAACTGTTTGGGGGAAAGAAGAAAGGTTTAGATGAAAAACTCGGCAGGCTCACAGCCTTTATCGCTATTGCCTTTGCAATTACTTCGATGGTTTTAGTGGTATGGAAGTAGGTCCTAAGTAATTAATATCGGGACGAGGAGGGTAACTTCAAGTGGAAAATATGATGCTCGCTTATTACGCTGCGGGTGCCGGCGCGATTGCTCTGCTTTTTGCATTATTTACTTTATCTAGCGTGCTAAAAGAAGATATGGGCACACCAAAAATGCGTGAAATTTCCGAAGCCATTCACGAAGGCGCGATGGCTTTCCTTAACCGTCAGTACAAGACACTGATTCCTTTTGTAGTAGTTATTTTTGTACTTCTTTATGGGGCCCAATTTTTTGTTGAAGGCGGGGAGCACCTGCCGGTTGGCGGAGCTTCCGCTATCTCTTTCTTAGTTGGTGCTGTTTTATCAGCAGTTGCCGGTTACATCGGCATGACTTCAACAACAAAGGCTAACGCCCGTACTACTGAGGCTGCTCGTAGCCATGGTATGGCGAAAGCCCTTAACGTTTCCTTCCGGGCTGGTGCAGTTATGGGTCTATCCGTTGCTGGTCTTGGCCTGTTAGGTGTTTCCGGATTGTTTATTATTTTCCAAAACCCACTAATCATTAACTCCTTTGCATTTGGTGCTTCTGCTATCGCATTCTTCGCCCGTATTGGCGGCGGTATCTTTACCAAAGCTGCCGACGTAGGTGCTGACCTTGTAGGTAAAGTTGAAGCTGGTATTCCTGAAGACGATCCACGTAACCCCGCCGTTATTGCTGATAACGTTGGTGACAACGTTGGTGACACAGCTGGTATGGGTGCTGACTTATTTGAATCTTACGCTGCAACTACCATTGCTGCTATGCTGATTGGTAATACTCTGTTTGGTTTCACAGGTGTTATCTTCCCATTGTTGGTTGGCGCAATTGGTATTATTGCATCGATTATCGGTACCTTCTTTGTACGTACCACCGAAGATGGTAACCCTCAGTCCGCTTTAAACGTTGGCCTGTGGACAACTAACGTATTAACCGCTGTTGGCGTATATTTCCTGGCTGTCAATGTCTTCGCTGATCAAGGTATTGGTTTCGGTGTATTCATGGCTGTATTAGCCGGTTTGCTTGTTAACGTAGCAATCGGTTGGTTAACCGAAATGTACACTGGTGCTGGCAAGCCTGCAGTTAACCGTATTGCAGAAGCTTCCAAGTCTGGTCCTGCTACCAACGTAATCCATGGTCTGTCTGTTGGTATGGAATCCGTTGTATTGCCGATGCTGGTATTTGCCGGTGCGATCTGGTTCTCTTTCTGGTCTGTTGGTAATGCTGCTCCTCCTGAGCATGCTGCTGCTTGGGCTATCTATGGTATTGCTATGGCTGCTATGGGTATGCTATCCACCGCTGGTATGGTTGTTGCTATGGACTCCTTTGGTCCTGTTGCTGATAACGCCGGTGGTATTGCTGAAATGGCTGAACTTCCTTCCGAAGTTCGTGTTAAGACTGACAAACTTGATGCAGTTGGTAACACCACTGCCGCTATCGCCAAGGGCTTTGCCATTGGTTCCGCTGCTCTGACCGCTCTGGCTCTGTTCAGTGCCTATGTAGACGGCGTTAAGCACAGGTTCGCAGATGAACTCTCAAGGTTGAATCCTGATGGTGCCTTTATCGTAAACTTAACTGATCCAATGGTCTTGGTTGGTGTATTTATCGGCGGCTCCATTCCCTTCTTAGTAGGCGCACAAACCATGCGTGCTGTTGGTGAAGCCGCCTTTGGTATGGTTGAAGAAGTTCGTCGTCAGTTCCGTGAAATCCCTGGTCTGCTGGAAGGCAAGCCTGGTGTAAAAGCTGACTATGCCCGTTGCGTTGACATTGCTACCCGTTCCGCAATCGCTAAAATGATTGCCCCTGGTCTAGTTGCCGTTATTTCCCCAATCCTGGTAGGTTTCATACTTGGTGCTACCGCTCTGGCAGGGTTCTTAACTGGCCTGACTGTTGTAGGTGTTCTGATGGCTCTGTTCCTGTCCAACGCCGGTGGTGCTTGGGATAATGCGAAGAAATGGATCGAGCAAGGTAACCTGGGTGGCAAGAAGTCCGATCCACACAAAGCAGCCGTTGTTGGTGACACTGTAGGTGACCCCTGCAAAGATACCTCCGGTCCTGCTATGAACCCACTGATCAAGGTTGCAGGTACAATCTCCCTGATCCTTGGGCCCCTTCTTACCAAACTGTAAGATTAACTTAAGCAAGGAGAGTGTCGCTGACAAGCGATACTCTCCTTTTTATTAATTATCCCGAAAAATGGCCATGAGCCGTTGCTGCTCAAAGCTTTTCATTTTCTGCTGTTGCCGCCTGCGGCAGGGATCAACCCAAACTTGTCACCGACAAAAAAATTTAGTAAGATATTACAGTAAGAACAAAATGGGGGTGGTATTTTTGACGGACTATAAGGAATTATATGGTAGTCAACAATGGCAAGAGGTTAACAAGTGTTTTTGTTGCGGGCCTAACAACCCCATTGGGTTAAAATTAGCAATTAAACATAAAGGTGATATAACCTATACTACCTTTACTCCCAGACTAGAGCATTCCGGCTGGTTAAATATGATGCACGGCGGACTTCTGACCACCATTATGGATGAAGTTATGGGTCACTGGCTTTGGAGCAGAGGTAACCCTGCCATGACAGTAGAAATGACAACCCGTTATTTAAAACCAGTACCCATCGGTGAACCCCTTGTGGTGACTGCCAGACAGCAGGTTGATAGGGGTAGATTGGCCAACATGGAGGCGGAAATTACATTGGCCGATGGCACACAGGTAGCCAAAGCCACAGCAAAATTTATCAAGACAGAGAAAGGTCTGCAAATTGAATCGGGAAAAGGCAATGTGGACAATGAAGAAAAATCTATGTCTTGACATAAAAGATTAGTTTGCTATAATATAAATACTTGCTTATAAATTGTTTGCAAAAGCCCGAGTCTCAAATGAGTACCTGGGCTTTAACTGTCAGAGGTGTATTTTATGGCTACCAAAGCATCAGAAAAAAGTTTTAAAACAGTTACAGATAATCGCCGTGCCAGGCATGAATATCACATCTTAGAAACCTATGAAGCTGGCATTTCTTTATCCGGTACGGAGGTAAAATCACTGCGGGCTGGCAAGGCCAACCTCCAAGATAGCTTTGCTCGGGTTGAAAATGGCGAAATGATGCTTTATAATTTACACATCAGCCCTTATGAACAAGGCAACCGATTTAATCACGAGCCCAAAAGAACGCGCAGACTTTTGATGCACAAGCAAGAGACTTTACGTTTATATGGTAAAGTTAGAGAAAAAGGACTTGCATTAATACCCTTAAAGGTGTACTTTAATCCCAGAGGGAAAGTAAAAGTAGAACTAGCACTGGCCCAAGGCAAAAAGACCTACGACAAACGACATGATATTGCCGCTAGGGATGCCAAAAGAGATATGGATCGTGCCATCCGTGAACGGCAGAAAATGTAATAAACTAAAAAGCTTTCCGTTAGCAAAAGCATTCTCATACACTCAGGGGGCGAAATGGCTTCGACGGGGGATGCGATGGCAGGAGGAGCGAGCCGGGATCTCACCTACCCGTTAAACGGTGAACACTAATAATTGCTAACGAAGAATACGCTTTAGCAGCTTAATTGCTGTCTAACCTTCTACCTGCTGCGCCCGTTGTGCAGGATAGGGGGTCATTTAAACGGGACGCTCTATAGCCTGATGTTCGGAGGGTTATAGCTAAGACTACCGGACTAGCAACCGCGGAGGCTGTCTATGGCCGCCAAGGAAGCGAAATTTAAAACATAGTCTACGCTCGTAGAGCCTATTGTGGTTGCTCTTTCGGACGGCGGGTTCAACTCCCCCCGCCTCCACCATACATATAAGCACAAAGTCACCTTCGGGTGGCTTTTCTTTTACGAAAGGCGATAGTATTTAAAGTCAACCTGTGCCGGGTGTTGAACGAATCAACACCTGGCATTTTTTTGTGGTTGACACGTGTTGTTTGAGAAACTATAATTGAATAGTTAATCGCTAAATAGTTTATTACTAAAATATTTAGTTATAAAGGAGAAGAAAATGTTTGATAATAGAGAGTTGCTTGATTTGTTTTCCAATGTACTTAAAAAAATGAAAAAAGAGTGGACTAAACAATTGGAGCATGGTCTGAACCCTTCTCAATATTTTATGCTTAAGGCTCTTAACCATTCTGGTCCACGAAAGGCGACAGAATTGGCTGAACTGCTTCAAATGACTCCTGGTGCGATTACAGGTGTCTCAGATAAACTTGTCTCCGAGGGTTATGCTGAACGCAAAGGGGCAAAGGGTGACCGCCGTGTCGTTTACCTGGAAATTACAGACAAGGGGAAAAGCTATGTAGAATCAATGACTGAAAAACAAAAGCTTGTAACGAGTAAGTTCTTTGAAGGGTTATCGGAAGAGGATATTAATCATCTTATTCGTATTTACCAGAAAATTGCCCGAAACCTTGATGAGCAAGCCCGCTGAGTTTGCGTCAATTAATGCAAACGAGCCTAGTTTCTAAGCATACATTCAAAGAAGTGAGGGATAAATGAATATGGCCAAGAACTTGGACATCAGAAATGGCGATATTGGCAAGCTGCTCTGGGAATTTTCACTGCCAGCCATCATTGGTGTGCTAGTGAGTGCCCTCTACAATATCATTGCCCGTATATTTGTCGGACGAGGTATTGGTTCTGTGGCAATTGCTGCTACCACGGTTGCCTTTCCGATTATGACGATTAATATTGCTGTTGCTATGCTTATTGGTGTTGGTGCAACCGCTTTAATTTCAATTCGTCTAGGGCAACATAAAATGCGAGAGGCAGAAAAGATTGCTGGCAATGCTACCCTATTGCTAATTTTACTGCCATTGATTCTTTCGTGTATCTATTTCCTTTTTTCCAACCCAATTCTTATGTTGTTTGGTTCCAGCCAAGAAGTGCTGCCCTATGCCCGTGACTATATCCATATTATCATGCTGGGAATCGTACCAGGTGCGATTTCCTATGGAATGAGTAACTTTATCCGGGCCGAAGGAAATCCTCGTTTTGCCATGTTAACGCAAATAGTTGCTGCGGTGATCAACGTTGTTTTAAACTACATTTTTATTTTCCCGTTAGGGTGGGGTATCAAAGGGGCAGCCTGGGGAACGGTCATAGCACAAACGGTCACAGCAATTTGGGTGCTCCATTACTTCTTTAAGGGCAATAGTAGGATTAAAATCAGCCTTAACAGCCTAAAGCCCCAATGGCCCATTGTGTTAAAGATTTGCTCAATAGGCTTTGCTCCTTTTGCCATGCAGATTGCCAATAGTATTCAGCAAACGATTTTAAACAAAACGATCATGGCCTATGGTGGAGATTTAGGGCTTTCCGCAGTGGGTATTATCATGAGTTTAGCCATGCTGCTTATCATGCCCATTGTTGGCATCAGTCAAGGAGCCCAGCCTTTGATTGGTTTTAATTATGGAGCCAGGCAGTTTGACCGAGTGCAAGAAACCTTAAAAAAAGGCATCATTGCCGGTACGGGTCTGGCCATCTTTGGATTTATTTTAATTCAAACCTATGCAACCCCTATAGTAGCACTTTTTAGTAAAGGGGATACTGCCCTGACGCAGTTAACCGTTGACGGTCTGGTAATATTTATGGCACTTCTGCCAATCGTTGGCTTTCAAATCATTGGATCAAATTATTTTCAGGCTGTGGGTAAACCGATTCAATCAACGATCCTGAGTTTATCCAGACAAGTGCTCTTTTTCATCCCACTCTTAATTATCCTGCCTAATTTTTGGGGACTTAAGGGAGTTTGGAGAACATCACCCATTGCCGATGCTTTTGCTGTAACCTTAACAGCTTTACTATTGTTTTTTGAATTTAGGAGAATGAATCAAAAAAAACCGGTAGAATTTGAGCAAGTCAATCATAAACTTGAACCCAGACTGGAATAGCCATAGCACGGAAAAAGCTTGTTATATTTGAATAACAAATATGGTAAGCCCTGGTCATCTGATCAGGGCTTACCGTTTAGTTCTGTTAACCACAATGATGACTGGCACCATGGCTGAATGACTCCCGTAGCACAAATTTCTTTTAACTGAAACCTTTACCCTTAATTGGCCTGGCCCCACAAGGGGATGACCCGTCCGCTATTTTATCAGCTTGGACAGTTTTCTAAATTGAGGTGTTCCGGCCTCTTTCATCAAGTCAAAAAAGACGGTTTCGGTATTGGTAATCACGGCACCCATGGTAGACATAAGGGATAAACCGCTTCGATAATTTTCCTTGGTGCGGGAACAAACTCCATCAGCCACCAAGAATACATTGTAACGGGCAAAGAGTAGATCCCTCACGGTTTGATAAACACAAACATGGGTTTCCATGCCGGTTACAAGGATGCTTTTTCTCCCTAATTGCTTCAGGGCAGCACGTAGGTCATGGGTATAGGCGGAAAAGGTTATCTTTTCAAAGATAGGAACATCTTCTAAGCCTTTAACTGCTGGCACGGTATGTCCTAGACCTTTGGGGTACATCTCTGCAACCATAATGGGAATAGCCAAATCTTTAGCAATGGCAATTAGGGTATTGGTGTTATTTATAACCTGTTCCCCATACTTCATAACCGGCATGAGTTTATCCTGAATATCAATGACCAATAAAACAGCATCTTGTTTGTTTATAAAATACTTTTCCACAATACTCCCCCTATTCGAATATAATGGTAACCTTCTAAGGTTGTTGCCCTAAATTATTCTATACGGCAATCATATTTCCTACAAAGATCTAAACTATAAATGGGGCAGTCATTTTTGCTATAGCAATGTGGCAAATGATGGCTTAGTCGAGGTGAACCAGAACCCCAGTCTGAAGCTAAAGGACTGTTTGGAAAAGGCATAGGAATTCAATTAGGGTGGGCTTTTTCTAAAGTTAGAGTCGGGCTGTAAATTTTAAGGGGCTGTTGCAAAAAGAACGATTCCGTTCGTTTGCAACAGCCCCACGGGAGAGCTTACTTAAATTCAATTCGAGTCCCTTTTCTGTATCCGGTAAAGTTTACTCTGGCAACGAGTTCTTCTGTTTCATTAACGACATCGACATTATAATTGGCGATTTTGGCGGAGGCTGAAACCTCTTTGGCTTCAGCGATTAGCATTTTGCCACTGGAAGCTTTAAAATAGGAGATACTGGCATTAATGCCGACGGTAACTTGACCGGAGGCATTAGCTGCGGCTGCAAAGGCTAGGTCGGCCAGGGTAAAGATAGCCCCACCTTGAATAATATCAACCCCATTGAGGTGGTTTTCAGTTACTTCCATTTTGGTTACAGCATGGCCAGATGCCACTTTTTCCAGGGTGATACCGTTATAGGAGGCGAATCGATCCCTTAGGAAAAATTTTTTTAGTTTATCCTCGTGCATAAGCTTTCCTCCCCAACCATTGGATTTATTCAACAAATATTTTTCAACAATCAGCACCGTAAAGTCGTTAGTTACCGCATTCGATGCTGATTTCGTTAAATACTTCCAGCAGCTTGCTGATACCTATTTTTTGCTTTTCCCCGGCGGCTGCGTCGATGACGGCATTGCCTTCGTGCATCATGAGGATTCTATCACCGTAATTTACGGCGAATCGGAGGTTATGGGTGACCATAAGGGTGGTAATCCCTTTGGACTTGACAATGTGGTCGGTCAGTTCCATGATGTTTTCCGAGGTTTTGGGATCCAGGGCAGCGGTATGTTCATCTAGGATCAGTAAATCGATGGGTGTCATGGTGGAGGTTAAAAGTGCCAGAGCTTGACGTTGGCCGCCGGAAAGGGCGCCCACTGGAACGTTGATTTTATCCTCCAGACCAAGCTTTAATTGCTCTAACTGGGATTTATAATAGTCTGTCTTTTTTTTGTTGACCCCCGCCAATAGTCCAAAGACTTTTCCTTTGTTGTCAGCCAGGGACATATTTTCCAGGATGGTCATACTGGGGCAGGTGCCCTTGGCTGGGTCTTGAAAAACCCGACCAATAAATTCGGACCGCTGATGTTCCTTGATATTAGTAATATCCTTGTTGCGCAGCAGGATGTTGCCGCTGTCTATAGCAATACTGCCGCAGATAATGTTTAGCATGCTGGATTTACCGGAACCATTACTACCCACGATGGAGATAAACTGACCCTCGGCCACTGTAAGATTAAAGCCTGTAAAAAGCGTGGTTTCGTTGATGGAGCCTTGGTTATAGGTCTTGTGTATCTGATTAAGGGTGAGCAATTTCATTCCTCCCGAGTTTTAAGTACTTTTCCATTAGCAATCAGTGCAAGTAGGAATAATACCGCTGTAATAAGACGAATGTCGGCATTGTCGAAGCCCACCTCAAAGGCCATGGCAATACAGGCTTTGTAAATAATTGAGCCACCGATGACCATGGTTGTTGCTTTGAGAAATTTCATCGGTTTAAATACATTTAAGCCGATAATAACCGCTGCCAGTCCCATGACGATTGTTCCGGTACCCATGGAGATATCAAATAGTTTTTGCTGCTGGCAGACAACTGAGCCGGCCAGGGCCACAAAGGCATTGGAAATGGCCAGACCAATAATTTTCACCGTGCCATAATCCTTAGCCAGGGAGGTGACAAATTGTTTATTGTCACCAGTGGCCCTCAGTAAGAAGCCGGATTTTGTGTTAAGATACCAATCCAAGATAAACTTCATTAAAAGGGCAACCATAAATACAATAATAAGGACGATAAAACCAGATAGTACGGGGGGAAAAAGCTTTGCCATGCCGCTATTAAAGATGGTATTACTATCAAAAATGGGTATATTGGCCTTTTTACCGGCTATGCGGTAGTTTACGGAATAAAGTGCGGTCATTAAAAGAATACCGGATAAAAGGTCTGTAACCTTAAATTTCACATGGATGATGCCGGTCATTAGGCCAGCCAAAATGCCTGCTAGAAAAGAAAAGACCAGTGCCAGCCAGGGGTTGACCCCTGCGGTAAGTAAAACGGCGGTAACGGCAGCCCCAAGGGGGAAACTGCCGTCAACCGTCAGGTCTGGGAAATTCAATATCTTATAGCTGATATAGACACCAAGGGCCATAATGCCGTAGATTAAGCCCTGTTCAAAAACCCCGATGATAATTTCAAACATGTTTATGCCTCCGCTAGGTTCCGCCTGTTATTTGATAATTTGTGCGGTAGCTTTAAGTTTTTCTGGTAATGTAAGGCCCAAGGTCTGTAAGGCTTTCTCGTTAACAACTAATTTACTTTCCTTAATCGTTTCTACTGCTATATTGTTAATGTCCTCGCCCTTTAAAACCCTGGCAGCCATTTTGCCGGTTTGTTTGCCAAGCTCGACATAATCGATACCCTGGGAGGCTAAGCAGCCATTTTTGACCTGTTCTTCTTCAGAGCCAAATACAGGAATTTGCTTGGCATTGGCTTTGCCTAACACCGTTTGCAGGTTAGAGACAACCAGGTTATCCGTCAGGTTGGTTAGGCAGTCTACCTTGGACAAAATGTTATCGGTGGCCATGGGAATGTCAGCCTGTGCTGCCACACCAACTTTAACAATCTCAAAATTATATTTTGCCGCCGCAGCTTCGTACATGGCAATTTGGGTGGCGGAATTGGGTTCACTGGTGTTATACAAAATACCTATTTTTTGCGCTTCTGGCATGAAAGCTCGGATCATTTCCAGTTGTTGTTCCACGGGAATAACATCACTGGTGCCAGTTGAGCCTTTGCCTGGTTTTTCCAGGGAGTTGACCAGCTTAGCAGCCACGGGATCGGAAACAGCGGTGAAAACAACGGGTATTTTTTTCTCGGTGGCGGCAGTATAGGCTGTTTGGGCAGAAGGAGTGGCAATGGCGCAAATCAAGTCATAATTGTTGCCAACAAAGCTGGTGGCAATGGTGTTTGCCGTAGCTATTTCACCCTTGGCACTCTTGTAATCAAAGGTTACATTTTTTCCTTCAATAAAACCCTCGGCCTGAAGACCCTCGATAAAGCCTGTACGGCAATTATCCAGGGATGGGTGGTCGGCAATTTGGGTAATACCTATTTGATACATTTTTTCTGATCCGCCAGGGGTAGTGGCTGGTTCTTTCGTTGATGAAGAACAACCTGCTAAAACCCCTGTAAACAATGTGGCACAGCATAACCCGACTAAAAATCTCTTAATTGATTTTTTCATTTCCTTATCCTCCTCAAATTAACATATAAAAATAAAAAAACTCTTATCCCTGCTTAGGGACAAGAGTTAAATCCTGCGGTACCACCCAAATTGGTCCAAAGACCCACTTTATAATGTACTGACATACATTCTCACTTTGTAACGAGCTGAGCTCTCGTCAAGGCCTACTCTAAAAAACATTTCGGCCTGCCCTCATAAGTCCATTCAGTAAAGTCCACCATATCGCAATCCCACCCGCTGCGACTCTCTGTCAAGGCTAAAACTTTCTTACTCTTCTTATTCATTGGTTTATTTATTAAATTGAATTCATAGTATTATAGGATTGGCTATTTGTCAAGCATAAAGTTCTCTATGTTGCTAGCCTATTTTCTTAGGAAAAGGTTTTTAAGTTTAACCATAGTTTGCAGGAAGAACCCTTTATTTGTTGAAATTAAAGCTATCTATTGATTTGCTGATAAATAATGTCGGAGAGGACAATTATGAAATATCTTATATTTATGATCCAGGGGCAGCGGTTTGCCATTAAGCTTGCCCATGTTGAGCGGGTGATCAGGGCCGTTGAGGTTACCCCCATCCCCAAGGGCCATCATATGATGGGCCTCATCAACATACAGGGCTGGATTACACCTGTGGTTAATAGTTATAGCCTGTTTAAATTAACCCAGCGTGAAATCGATATAAATGATCGGTTTATTATTATACAAACTGAAAAACGCCAGGTGGCCCTGATTGCCAATGAAGTTGCCGAGGTCGTTGAGAAAGACTGGCATGGGGTTGTAGATGCAGATAAGTTTCTTGATCGAGTGGCGTTAATAAACGGGGTGCTTAAACTTGCCGATGGTATGATTTTAATCATAGACCCAGAAGAATTACTTTCCGCCACGGAAGAAAAATTACTTGACGAATATGTCAATGGGAGTATAAATGAATGAAACCAAATATTTCCGAAACACTTTTGGTAAGATTCAGTGAAGTCGTGGCAGATTATACAGGGCTACATTTTGCCAGAAATAGATTGAATCAACTGGAAAGGGTGCTCCTGACAGTATATCCTAAGTTTGGCTACAGCAGTGCAGAAGACTGCATCAAGGATTTAATAGCCCACCCCATAATTAAGGAAAGAATGGATATCTTGGTACAATACCTGACCATCGGAGAAACGTATTTTTTTAGGGATAAAATGTTGTTTCAGAATTTGGAGCAGTTGATATTGCCAAAATTAATCAAGGGAAGGGAACAACCCCTAAGGATTTGGAGTGCCGGTTGCAGTACCGGTGAGGAACCCTATTCCATTGCTATTTTATTGGATAAAATGTTTGGCAGGCCTAAAGAATTATTTATTTCTATCACCGCAACGGATATCAATCTCGCTTCGTTAAAAAAAGCAATGGCAGGGGTATATACGAACTGGTCCTTCCGGGACACACCGGCATGGGTAAAGAATAGATATTTTATTGCCGCAGCAAAAGGACACTACGAGGTATGCCCAAGGATTAAGGATAAAGTAAGTTTTTCCTATCTTAATCTAGTTAGGGAGCAATACCCCCTGGCAGATATGATTATATGCCGTAATGTCTTGATGTATTTGGTGCCTGATTTAAGGAAAACGGTAATCCAAAAATTTTATCATTGCCTAGCACCGGACGGTTTATTGATTGTTGCCCCCAGCGAAATACCCCAGGTTTCGGAAGAACAATTTACACCCCTTCATTTTCCGGGATTGGTCCTTTATAAAAAGGCTTCGCTAAATCAGTTCACCTTGGATGAAGGGGAACCTTTTCTAATATGTACAAGTCTACCCCCTAATGATGTACCTAATTTTGATCGAAAGTACCAAGAGCCAGTAAATAATTTTGAGCCTCAGGGCCCGGTTGAAGCAGTAGAATTTTCGCCTAAGGCAGCACGAGAAAACGATGACATTTACCAAGAAGCCCAGAAATTATTTGTCATGGGACAATATGATGAAGTTATTGATCGATTGCAAGAAAGCTTGGCCAGGGTAAATGATACTGACTCAGCCAAAGCAATGGCCCTGCTGGCCAAAGCCTATGCAAACCTTGGCGAGCTGATAAAGGCGGAGGATTGGTGCAACAGGGCAATTAGCCAGCATAAATTTGGGGCGGATTTTCATTTTCTGTTGGCAACGATACTCCAGGAGCAGGGTAAAGTGGCCGTAGCCATTCAGTCTCTGATGAAAGCCATTTACCTTAACCCCGATTTTTTATCGGCTCATTTTTCAATGGCAAATCTTTATAAGCAAATAGGTAAAGACAAAGAATCAAAAAAATACTTTGAAAATACACTCATTCTCCTTAAAAATTATCAAGCGGAAGAAATACTACCGGAGTTCCAGGGACTCACAGCCGGTAGGCTCAAAGAGATCATCGAGTCATCCTTACAAAGGAGTTAATCCATGGAGCAAGATAAAAAAAGTAACACGTGGGAAAAAGTTAAAAAAAGTCTGCTTAAAGCTCAAACCACCGCTGCCATACCCTTACAGGAAGAAAAGAAAAAAATATTGAAGTTAAGGGCAGAACTGTTGGCCCAGGAAAGCCAAGGGTCGGACAAAGAGGTCTGTATCGAGGTGGTGCGATTTACCCTGTCAGGGGAGCAGTATGCCATCGAATCAAAGTATATTCGAGAAGTATTTCCCCTCAGGGAATTAACACCTTTGCCCTGTACACCTGATTTTGTTTTGGGGGTAGTAAATGTACGGGGACAAATTCATTCCATTGTGGATTTGAAAAAATTATTCAATTTGCCCCAAGGAGGAGAAAACAAATTACCAAAGGTAATTTTGCTTCACTCTCCTGACATGGAATTCGGTATGCTGGTTGACGAAATAACTGGCTCAGGACCATTACCCATTGCTGCAATTGGCCCACCCCTTAATACTCTAACAGGCATACAACTGGCATACCAAAGGGGCGTTACGGTTGAGCGGCTTATTGTTTTGGCAGGAGAAAAAATCCTTTCTGACAAAAGAATTATCGTGGATGAAGAGGTTATATAGTTAGGAAACTTTTCTAAAGGGGGAAAAGCAGTGAAATGGTTAAATAATTTTAAGATTGGCACCAAGTTATTAGCTGTGTTCACATTTGTAACGTTCTTTACGGCTATCTTAGGATATATTGCGGTTTATAATCTTAATCAAATCAAACAGAGGGATTTCGAGCTGTACCAAGTTAACACCCAACCTTTAAGTGAAATTTGTGTTGCAGCAATTTCCTTCCAAAGAATACGCGTCTGTCTGAGGGATATTGTTAATACCCATGATGCCAAATACAGAGATGCGATTTATGAATTGGATGGTAAGATAAATGATGAACTGGCTAAATTAGAGAAAACCATGGATGCCAAAGAAGCCAGTCAGAAGCTTACCGAGGTCAGGGCAAATATTGAGAAATTCAATGTCATAAGGGATCAAATCATTGATCAGGCCTTAAACAAAAAGGATGCAAAAGCAATGGAATTAATCTACCATGGCGATGGTTATCGTCTGGCCCAGAATATTGATGCAGACTTACAAAAAATCATGGATATCAAGGTAACCCAGGCGAAAGAAAAATCCGAGGCCAACATTCTAAATGCAAATACTGCTGAGAGAAATATGATCCTAACCATACTACTGGGTTTGGGTGTTTCCCTTGGCCTGGGTATCATGATCACGAAAAATATTCAGAAACCCCTTAAGCAGGTGGTAGAGGTTGCCGAACGCATATCGAATCGCGATATAACCGTAGATGTGTCCATGGAGGACAGAAAGGATGAACTGGGCCAGCTTCTAAGGACAATAAATCAGATGAGTACAAACCTGAGGGAAGAAATCGGTAAGGTTGCCACAGGAGTTGAGGTGCTCGTTGTTTCAGCGGGTGAAATTTCCGCCTCCACTTCACAATTTGTTACCGGTGCCCATGAAACAGCTTCGGCTGTGAGTGAGACCACCACCACCATGGAAGAAGTCAAACAAACCGCCCAACTCTCCAATGAAAAGGCCCAGTATGTATCGCAAATTGCGCAAAAGGCGGTGCAGGTTTCACAAAATGGCCAAAGATCTGTGGATGAAACCGTGCAGGGCATGAACAGAATTAAGGAGAAAATGGAACTGATTGCTGAGGGTATTATCAGACTCAGTGAACAAAGCCAAGCCATTGGAGAGATTATTTCCACAGTGGATGACCTGGCAGAACAGTCCAATTTACTGGCAGTGAATGCCTCCATAGAAGCCGCCAAGGCTGGGGATCAGGGTATTGGATTTGTGGTGGTGGCCCAGGAGATCAAAAGTATGGCGGAACAATCTAAACAGGCCACCTCCCAGGTGCGCAGTATCTTAAATGAGATTCAGAAGGCTACCAGTTCGGCAGTTATGGCAACCGAACAGGGTTATAAGGTCGTGGAGGATGGGGTAAAGCAATCCGCCGAAGCTGGGGAATCCATAAAAATGATGACCAAAACCATTTCCGAAGCGGCCCAGTCCGTTGTGCAGATTGCAGCCTCCGTGCAACAACAGTTTGTCGGCATGGATCAAGTGGCCTTAGCAATGGAAAGCATTCAACAGGCCAGCGGGCAAAATGCCGACGGTGCTAGGCAATTGGAGCTAACTGCCCAAAGCCTGGCCGAGATGGGCAGGGATCTGAGGCAGTTGGTGCAAAGCTATAAGTTATAGTAGGGAGATTTTTATGACTAGCAGGAAAGAGGATGAATTTTTTCAACGACTCAAAAAAATGTTTTTTGTTGAAGCCGAAGAAAGAATAAAGGTTATGTCTTCGGGTCTGCTCCAACTGGAAGGGCAACCCCCACCAGAGGTTCAGGAAAAAATTGTAGAAACAATTTTTCGTGAAGCACACAGCTTGAAAGGGGCAGCCCGCTCGGTCAATATTACGGATATTGAGTCTATTTGCCATGCCCTAGAAAACATCCTAGCCCTTCTGAAACGAAAGGAAATCAATTTAACACTAGAATTATTTGACATATTGCATAAAAGCCTAGATGTTATGATCAGTTCCTTAGCCAATCCTGCAGGTAATCAAACTGCAATTTTTGAATTGGTGCAAACCTTACAGGGCCTGGAAGAACCCCTGTCAAAGGAAGTACAAAAGGAAGGAAACAAGGAAGAAATTGGTCTTAGCACGATGGAAATAGTTATTCCCCCTGAGACCTCGGCAACCGTGATCACAGAGCCAGTAGTTCAGCAGGGACCCCTTGATCAGAGCATCCCGAACAACCAATGTCAAAACATAAGTACGGATAAAAGCATCCGCATTTCCACTACAAAACTAGATGAAATTCTTTATCTGGCGGAGGAATTACTCCCAACTAAACTTGCGGCAGCCCAGCTTGTAGCAGAGCTCAGGCAAGTAACTGACAATGTAAAGACCAGGCAAAGGGAATTATTTAAATTAACCCCCCTTATGCGAAGGGCCCGGAAAATAATGGACAAAGGCTACCCCCTGGGTGATAGCAGTGAGCTGCTTAAATCCTTTGCGGCTTTGCTGGAGGTTTATGAACGGGAAATTGATTTTATTAAACACCTAGACAAAGATACCAAGACCATCAAGAAACTATCCGAGCATAACCATCGATATATATCCGGCAATGTCGATCATCTTTTGAAGCAAGTTAAAAAAACCCTGATGCAGCCGGTGGCTACCCTTTTTCATAACATACCAAAGGTTGTCCGGGATTTGTCTAGGTCCCAGGGCAAGGAAGTAAACCTTACCCTGCAGGGTTTAGAAGTTGAGGTAGATAAACGGATTTTAGAACAATTAAAGGACCCTATTTTACATATTGTACGGAATTGCATTGATCATGGTATTGAAACACCGGAAGTGCGTGAGAGAGTTGGCAAAACACGCCGGGGACTGCTCAATATATCGGTTACCCAGGTGGGGGGCAACAGGGTTGAAATAATTATCGGCGATGACGGGGCAGGAATCAATCTGGATCAAGTTAAAGAGGCAGCGGTCAGAGGTGGCTTATTAACAAAGCAACCGGAGGACCAGTTCGTGAATGAAGAACTATTAGATCTCATCTTCCTATCGGAAGTGTCAACTAGCCCTATTATTACCGATATCTCCGGCAGGGGGCTGGGGCTGGCCATTGTTCAAGAAAAGGTGGCAAACCTTGGCGGGGAAATCAAGGTAGAGACAGCACGGACTGTGGGTACTACCTTCCGATTACTGCTACCTGTAAATATCTCTACCTTTCGTGGCACACTGGTGAAGGCTGAGGGGCAAAATTTTATTGTGCCTTCTTCGGGGATAAATCAAGCGCTGCGGGTAAAAGAGGAAAGCATCAAAACCGTGGAAAACCGGGAAACCCTAGCGATCAATGGGCAGGCTATACCACTGATAAAATTGTCTGAGGTTTTGGAACTACCCGGTCAAGGGGCAGAACCAAAAAATACTGAACGTTTAAAAATAATTGTTATCAGTACAGCCCAAAAACAGATGGCCTTTCAGGTGGATGAAATCATCAGTGAGCAAGAGGTACTGGTTAAGTCATTGGGCAAGCAGCTTAGACGGGTAAGAAATATCAGTGGTGCCACGGTACTTGGCTCCGGGCAAGTTGTACCTATACTAAATGTCCATGACCTGCTTAAGTCGGCCATCAAATATCCCACGCACAAGTCAAAGGCGGTGACCAATGAGCCAGGGCAGACGGACCAAAGAAAATCTGTACTGCTTGTGGAGGATTCCATAACCTCCCGCATGCTGCTGAAAAACATTGTGGAATCGGCTGGTTATCGTGTAACCACTGCGGTGGACGGAGTGGATGCATTAACAACCTTGAAGACAGGGGAGTTTAACTTGGTTGTTTCGGATGTGGAAATGCCAAGACTGAATGGCTTTGACCTGACTAGTAAGATCAGGTCCGATGAAAAACTAGCGCATCTTCCGGTTATTTTAGTCACCAGTCTGGATTCAAGGGCAGATCGGGAGCGGGGTATTGATGTTGGTGCCAACGCATATATTGTTAAAAGTAGCTTTGACCATAGTGATTTGCTGGCAGTTATTAATAGACTTATATAAAATAGCGGGGTAACCAAAAATGATTAAGGTCTTAATCGTTGAAGATTCACCAGTTGTGCAAAGTTTGCTGGAGCATATACTTCGGTCCGATGCGGAAATAAAGGTAATTGGTACTGTAAGTAATGGCTTGGATGCGGTGGTTTTTGCTAAGAAGTATCAGCCCAACGTAATCACAATGGATATTGAGCTGCCCGGTATGAATGGCTTTGAAGCAACCAGAAGGATTTTAGAAGAAGCCCCTGTACCGATTATCATTGTTAGCTCTCATTATCAAAAGGAAAACCTAGCCATGACCTTCCAGGCCCTCGAGGCAGGTGCAGTGGCAGTGGAGGAGGCACCACCGGGAATTGGTCACCGGGAATTTGCTGAAAAAAGTAAAAGGCTGATCCAAACGATCAAATCCATTGCCAGAGTCAAGGTACGAACGAAAATGTTGTCACTACCCTTAAAGACATCACTTCCCCAAATAAGGCCTAAAAATATCGGAAAAAGAATTAAATGCATTGCCATCGGCGCTTCCACAGGTGGTCCTCTGGTGCTTAAAGAAATTTTCTCTCAACTACCGGCCGATTTTCCAGCACCTATTTTGGTTGTCCAGCATATTACTACGGGATTTTTAAAGGGGTTAGTTGATTGGTTAAACCAAACCACAGCCCTGCCAATTCACATCGCTTACCACGGGGAATATGCCCTGCCGGGACATGTCTACTTTGCACCGGATAGTTTTCATTTAGGGATACAATCCAATGGCCGACTGGTGCTTTCAAAGGAGGCACCGGAAAAGAATATTCGTCCAGCGGTTTCCTTTTTGTTTCGCTCTGTCAGTAAGGCCTTTGGCTCCTCTGCGGTGGGCATACTCTTGACTGGCATGGGCGAAGATGGTGCCCAAGGGTTAAAGACCATGCGGGAAAGACAGGCAATTACCATCGCGCAAAATAAAGAAAGCTGCGTTATTTTTGGTATGCCCGGGGAGGCCATTCGAATTGGAGCTGCTGCCTATGTCCTATCCCCAGAGGCAATTGCTTTAACCTTAAAGGAATTGGTGACTGGTTCATCTGAGCAAGGTTTTAACTAATTAACTTGGGTTTGGAGGGACAAAGTTGAATAATAAAGTAAAGATTCTAGTGGTAGAGGACAGTCGCACCCAAGCGGAACAACTGCGCTATATTCTGGAACAAAACGGCTATCAAGTTCATGTGACCTATAATGGGGTACAGGCCCTTGACTATATAAGCAGTAATAAACCCAGCATCATCATCAGTGACATAATTATGCCGGAAATGGATGGCTATGATCTCTGTAAAGCGGTTAAAACAAACGAAGGTCTCAAGGGTATACCAGTTATTTTGCTAACCGGACTCTCCGATGCCAAGGATGTTATTAAGGGTTTATCCTGTGGTGCAGATAACTTTGTGACGAAGCCCTTTAATGAACAATTTTTACTCTCACGCATACGTCACATCTTAATTAATCAGGAATTGAGACGTTGCGGCAGTACAGAAATGGGTATGGAGGTTTTCTTTGAGGGGCAAAAGCATTTCCTTACCTCCGAACGGATGCAGATTATCGACCTGCTGCTTTCTACCTTCGAAAATGCTGTGCAAAAGAATCTGGAATTGGAACAGTCCAATAACCAGCTAAAGGATGCTTTAAATAAAATTAAAATACTTGAACACAATTACCGCACAATTTTGGAAAAAAACAGTGATGCGATGGTGGTGGCTGACCGTCAAGGTGTAATGTGTTATGTTAATCCTGCTGCAGAAACCCTCTTTGGGTGTCCAGCCAAGGAAATAATGGATCAGCCCTTTAAATATAGTATGGCTTCAGGAGAAAAAAAGGAAGTTACCATTGAGCGGTTGAATAAAGACCTGCTGGTGGCTGAAATGCATGTGGTGGAAATAAACTGGGAAGGAAAAAACGCTTATCTTGCTTCCCTGCGGGACGTTACGGAAAATGTACAATTAAGGGAGAAATTGCGTAATCTATCCCTGCGTGATGAGTTAACCGGTTTGTATAACAGGCGGGGATTTATCACTTTGACTGAGCAACAGCTAAAGGTGACCAAACGTGCCGGGGAAAAATTAATGCTGTTCTTTGTTGACCTTGATAAGCTGAAAATGATAAATGATCAGCTCGGCCATCACGAGGGGGATCAGGCGTTAATTGATACCGCGAATATTTTAACCAAAACCTTTCGGGAATCAGATATCATTAGCCGATTGGGCGGCGATGAATTTGCTGTGCTGGTTTTAGGGGACCAGAAAGATAGGGTACCACAATTAACAACTCGTCTAATAGATCACGTAAATCGTCACAATGCCAAGGGTATCAGGCAATATGGTATATCCCTTAGTTTTGGGATTGCCTTTTTTGATGCAGAGCTACCCTGCAGCCTTGATGAATTGATAAATACTGCAGATAAAAATATGTATCAAAACAAAAGGAGCAAGGTTTGGGCTTGCAAATTTTAAAGGAGGTGTCAGATAGATGAATGAACTATTGTTTAACGACCACTTTACCCATTTTGCCCCGGCTGCTCGGCTACCAAAGGATAGGGTATTGGAACAGGTGGAAACGGTTAATAAGATTTATGCTGTGCACCCGATTTTTGAATCCTTTCCCAACATTATTCTAATTCTAAATCAGTACAGACAGATTGTTTATTGCAATGAAGCATTATTAGATGCACTAAAAATCGAAGACACTTATAAGGTTTTGGGGGCCAGGCCCGGGGAAGTGTTGGATTGTATTCATGCCTTCGAAAATGAAGCTGGTTGCGGTACCAGTGAGCATTGTTCCACCTGTGGGGCTGTCTTAGCCATTCTAGCTGCCCTGTCAGGTCAAGCGGCAGCGATGGAGTGTCGGGCGGTTGTCAAAAGACAAGGGGAGCTTGTTTCTTTGGAACTGCTTTTTACTGCTAAACCCCTGATATTGGAAGAGAAGAGTTTTACTGTTATTTTTGTTACCGATATCAGTGATGAAAAACGAAGAAAATCGTTGGAGCGCATCTTCTTTCATGATATTTTAAATACCGCCGGGAGTCTTCGGGGTATTGTAGAACTATTAAGTACCGTCAAAGATTCTGGCAAGGTGCAGGAAATGATGAGGGATTTGCAGGAAATAGCCGGGGATTTAATTGAGGAGATCCTCGACCAAAGGGATTTACTCAGTGCGGAAAATAACGAGCTAAGGGTAAGCCCGGAACCCTTTGATCCGGTGGAATTGTTAAACAGCATTATGGATCAGTATGTCAGGCAGCCCATTGCCCAAGGAGTTACCCTGGAATTTATAGGGGTTGCCGAAGAGATTACGATGGTCAGTGACCCTGTACTCTTGAAAAGGGTATTGGGCAACATGGTAAAAAACGCCTTAGAGGCTTCGGGGCAAGGTGAGGTTGTAACCCTAGGGCTCAGCCTAACGGATAATGAACTGCATTTTTCGGTCAATAATTCCAAGGAAATGCCCAGGGAGGTTCAACTACAGATATTTGACAGATTCTTTTCCACCAAAGGAAGTGGCAGAGGCCTGGGAACTTACAGCATGAAGTTAATTACAGAACGCTACCTCAAAGGGAGTATCTCCTTCACCGTCCAACCAGGCAAGGGCACTACCTTCACAGCCCGTTACCCCGTAGGTATTGGTTAGCCTAGGGACAAGAGGGACAGGTTGAGACCACTGAAAAAACAGGACTTTTTCAGTGGTCTCAACCTGTTCCCTTATCTCACCCATGTCCCATGTGTTTGCCCCGCTCTTTTCCCAACAGCTAAGAAAACTTTTTAAATACCTTCATAAAATCATCCAGTGATTCATTGAGTTCTATGCCCTGCTCCATGTTCTCCTGAATAGAATTGGCTAGATGACAGGCCAACACAGAGAAGCCTACCCGATTGATGGCGGCCTTAACGGCGGCAAGTTGTATCACTACATCGCTGCAACTGCGATTCTGGTCAATCATTTTGTGGATGCCGCGCACTTGACCCTCGATTTTTTTTAAGCGGCTCATTAACTCCTGTTGTAATTCAAGATTAACATTGGCCTGCATTACTACCATACCCCCTATGGTATTAGTGTATAATTTCCTTTAATTGATGTCAATAATTCACTAAAATAAACGTTGACTTAACTGGTAGAGGGTGTTATTTTTATTATAACAAGTACCCATACCCCTAGGGGTATGGGAGGCGGGAGTTGATTAAGATGTCAAGAAAAGTGTTAATCATAGGCGGGGTTGCTGGTGGTGCCAGTGCCGCAGCCAGACTAAGAAGGCTAGATGAAAGTGCAGAAATTATTCTCTTCGAAAGGGGAGAATACATTTCCTTTGCCAATTGTGGTTTGCCCTACTACCTCGGGGGGGTTATTCAGGAACGGGAAAATTTGTTGGTACAGACCGTTCAGGGGATGCAGGAAAGGTTTAACATTGATATTCGAGTGAAAAGTGAAGTGACTAGGATTCTGCGGCAAAGCAAAGAAGTCGAAGTGCTTGCGGGGGGTCAGACCTACCGGGAAAGCTATGATTATTTGCTGCTATCTCCCGGTGCCGCACCCATTTTACCTCCTATACCGGGGATGCAGCGGCAAGGCATCTATACCCTGAGAAACATGGCTGATGTAGATAAGATTAAGGGCTTTATTGAGGAACAGAAGCCCCAACGGGCTGCTGTGATAGGCGGCGGCTACGTTGGCATTGAAATGGCGGAAAATCTTAAACATGCCGGGCTTGCTGTGGTGGTCATTGAAGCGGCGGAACAGGTGATGGGACCTTTGGATGTAGAAATGGCCCGGATAGTAGAGCAGGAATTGCTAGCGAACGGAATCCACCTGATACTAAAGGATGCCGTTCAAAGCTTCCAAGGTGAGACGCAAATTGATATCCTATTGGGCAGTGGCAGGCAGGAGCAGGTGGATCTGGTTATTATGGCCGCGGGGGTACGGCCAGAGACAAAGCTAGCCCAAGAGGCAGGCTTAGAAATTGGGGCCAAGGGCGGCATCCTGGTGGATGAATATCTCAGGACCTCGGACCAGGCGATTTATGCCGTAGGTGATGCCATTGAAGTAAAAGATCGGCTAAGCGGGCAAAATGCCTTGATCCCCTTAGCAGGCCCAGCCAATAAACAGGGGCGCATTGCTGCCAATAATATTTGTGGGGCCAAGGACAAATATTTAGGCTCCCTCGGAACTTCTATTATCAAGGTATTTAATATTACTGCCGCAGCCACAGGCAATAATGAAAAGCTTCTCCAAAGGTCTGGCATTCCCTATCTAAAATCCTTTACCCACTCTGGTTCCCATGCGGGCTATTACCCCGGGGCCTTTATGTTGACCATGAAGCTTCTTTTCTCACCCACCGATGGGAAAATTCTGGGGGCACAAATTGTGGGTCGGCAGGGTGTGGATAAAAGAATTGATGTTTTGGCCACAGCCATCAAACATGGGCTGACAGTTTATGATCTGGAGGAGTTGGAACTGTCCTATGCCCCGCCTTACTCTTCCGCCAAGGACCCTGTTAATATGGCAGGCTTTACCGCTGCCAATATCCTGAAAGGCGATGTTAAGGTCCTGCATTGGGAGGATTTAAAGGGCTTGGCCAGAGAAGACCATCTGATTCTGGATGTTCGCACCAAAGAAGAATATGATAATGGTCATTTAGCAGGCTCAGTGCTAATGCCCGTGGATCGTATTCGACAGGGACTGGCGGAAATCCCCAGGGATAAAAAGATTATTATTTACTGTAAAGTAGGTCTCAGGGGGTATATCGCCTACCGGATTTTGGCCCAGCGGGGGTATGAGGTATATAACCTCAGTGGTGGCTATGAGATGCATTTGGCGGAACAATATAAATATGCGGAGGGTATTGATTTGAATGAGCAAATGACAAAATTTGAACATATACCTTCTCCCGTAGCAACACTAGAAGGAAAAACCGTGCAAGTGGATGCCTGTGGCTTGCAATGTCCTGGGCCTATTATGAAGGTCTATAAAGAAATGGAAAATCTTCAGATAGGGGAGGTCCTGGAGGTTCTGGCCTCGGATCCTTCCTTTCCCAGAGACGCGAAGGCCTGGTGTGAACGGACAGGAAACACCCTGCTTAGTTCCGAATCCACCGCTAAGGGGTACCGAGTGATGATTAAAAAGGGGAATGCTCAGGTGCCAGTACCTGCCCATAATCAAAACCCGCTGGATATTCCCCACGGCAAATCCATTATTGTCTTTAGCAGTGATTTAGATAAGGCCATTGCTTCTTTCATCATCGCCAATGGTGGTGCCGCCATGGGGAGAAAGGTGACTCTGTTCTTTACCTTCTGGGGACTAAATATCCTTAGAAAAGATGTGGTGGGCAGGGTTGAAAAAAACTTTATAGAAAGAATGTTTGGCTTTATGATGCCAAGGGGCAGCAAAAGGCTGGGACTATCCAAAATGAATATGGCTGGCATGGGTCCCAGGATGATTCGGAATATCATGCAGAAGAAAAATGTTGCCTCGCTGGAGGAATTAATTCAACAGGCCAAGGATAGTGGTGTACGGTTAGTGGCCTGTACCATGTCCATGGACCTAATGGGTATTAAGGCGGAGGAACTCATTGAGGGCATTGAATATGGCGGGGTGGCTTCTTATTTAGCAGAGGCGGAAGAATCGGATGTAAATTTATTTATTTAAATAGAAAAGTCAGTGGAACTTATGCAACAAAGGGTGCCTGGCACCCTTTGTTGCATAAGTGTTGAATACCTAGTAGGCTCTGATCTTTGCTTGCTCGATGATGTGGTCTGCGGTGCGGGCGGCCAGGGCCATGACTGTTTCGGTGGGGTTGCCGCCGCCGGAGGTGACAAAGACACTGGCACTGCAAATGTATAGATTGGCAATATCATGGCTGCGGCAGAAGGGGTCAACCACAGAGGTGGCAGGCTCCTGACCCATTCTGGTGCCGCCCATCAAGTGGGCGGAATCCGGTGTCACAAAGGCTGCTTTACCCCCCACTGCTTCCATGATTTCCTTGGCTTTGGCCATGGCATGGGCAATTAATTTGTTGTCATTATCACCGTAGCGAAAGGTGGACACTGCACGGGGTATGCCATATGCATCCTTCTCATCGCCCAATGTAAGGGTGTTGGCTGGGTTTGGCAGCACTTCACCCACCAGAGTAACCCGACCATAATAATTATAGTCCCGCATAATTTGGTAAAGATCTTTACCCCAGATGCCAGCCTTGGTGGCTATTCCCTTGGCCATGGCCACCGGCCGGGAACCGTGGGCGTGTAGGGTATAACCCCGCACAAAGCACCTGGAGAGATCCGTTTCATAGAATTCCTGGGTAGAAGCCAGCACGGGTGTACCCTTATAAAGTCTGACCTCCTGGTCAAATTTGGCATAGAGGTCATGGCTGCTGTGGGGCATAATGCATTTCCCCACCAGACCACTGCTGTTGGCTAGGCCCTCGGGAAACTTGGGACAGGCCGAATGAAGCAGCAAACGCGGTGTTTCTACCACAAAGCTGGCAAGGATGAAAACCCTGGCCCTTTGGGCATATTCCTTGCCAGCATGCACAAAGGTGACGCTGCTTACCCGGCCTGCTTTGTTTAAATCAAGATGGGTGACCATACAATCACTTAGGACCTCTGCTCCCAGTTGAATGGCCTTGGGAATATGGTGGATAAGGGTACTAAACTTGGCATTGGGCAGACAACCCTGGTTACAAAACCCTCGGTTGATACAAGGGGGACGGCCCTCAAAGGGGGCTGAGAGAATAGCCAGAGGTGTCACCACACTTCGGATGCCCAACCTTTCGCAACCCCGGCGAAATAACTGGGCATTGGCACTGATTGGTTCCCGCACGGGGTAAGGATAAGGTCCGGCAAATTCCCCCCAGGGAAATTCCTTGGGGCCGGAAACGGCTATGTCCCGTTCAATTTTATCATAGTAGGGTGCCAAATCCTCATAGGTTATGGGCCAATCTTCAGCCACACCATCCAGGGTCTTAACTTTAAAATCACTGGCGTGGAAGCGGAGAAAAACACCGGTAAAGTGGACTGTGCCTCCCCCAACACCCCGGCCGGAATTGTTATGACCAAAGCTGATGGGATCTTGGCCGGTGGAAAGGCGGGTGTCCTGCCAGCCCAGGGAATTCATGGACAGTTCATCACTGGCGAAATCTGTTTGGGGGTTCCAGTAGGGTCCTGCCTCCAGTACAATCACTTTAAAGCCAGCTTTACTTAGTTCATAGGCCAGCACACCACCGGCGGCGCCGGCTCCAACGATGCAAATATCTGCATCGTCTTTATATTTACGGTGGTCCAAATCATGGTAGCGATGGCCGGCGTAATGATCACAGTTATGAGTGACAAAGTCATGATTATTTTTCATCTTGCCGGGCCTCCCATGGATCAGTAAGTCCCTGCTCTACCCGTACATATCCCCGGGGATAGGCCGGACCGCCGTAGCCAATTTCAGACCAAACGATCGGGTGTGAAAAGTAGGCGCTGATAATTTCTGAGCTGAGTTTTTTAAATAATGCCTGCTGCTTTTCTTTATCCCAGCCGGGTAAAGGTTTAATTTGTCCCTCCTGAAGGGAGGAAAGGATAGAAAACTGCTGGTCGGTAGTCAGCTCTGTAAAGCTTTGATGATAGGAACCCTTGGCATAATTGTTAATGGCAGTTAGTCCCTCTTGGATTAACTGTTTTTCTGGTGGTATGGTTGGTTTACGTTGGGACTCACCCATTTTGGCTGTTAGTTTTTGGTCCATGTGATGCACCATGTAATCCAGCAGATCATGCCGGTCATCGTACACCAGATGGCTGGCAATAGTTTTAATTAGGTTAACCTCAACGTCTTTTAATACCTTTGGTTGATCAAAGGGCCCCAGCCTCTTAAGCACAATTTCCCTGGTATGGGGATCCCACTCATCTTGATACTTTAGTAAATCAAAGGAAGGGTAACGGGTTCGTTTTTCTTCCATAGCCTAGTACCTCCAATAAAGACCAATAAGGCCCAGTGTACTAATGGCCGCCACCATCAAGGGTAGTATTACAGGGGGTCCTACCAGGAAATTTTGCATCCGATAACCAGCCACACGTTCACCAACACCTTCTACATGGAAGCCAAAGCCAACTAAACCAGACAAAACTCCCAGGGCACAAAAAATACCTGTGACAGTTTTTAGTATGGACATGTTATAGAAAACCAAAGCCAGTAACAACAGGCCGATAATGGGCGTTGTTAATACAGGTCCCCACATGGCCCAATGACGAAAATTCTGACGGTAATGAAAAAGAGTTACCTGAATAAAAATTAATAGTGAAGCCATTGCTGCAAATAAAACGATTACCCTGGAAATTGGCCAGCCATCCCACATTGATTTTTCACCTCTGATTTGTTTACAAGGATAATAAAGGATAGCATCCCCTGGACAGGAAATATTTATGATGAGTCACTCTCTTTGTGATGATAAAAATGCTCTTTCGACATAATTTCTAAAGGAAAAATCGGTGTTAATACAGAAAAAATTCCCATGGCTTTATTTTAACCAGTTCTTAAGGAGGGTGACAAAATGAATAGCAAACTATGGCATAGACATTACCCGGAAGGAATACCCCAATATATAGACCTTCCGAATGTTTCCCTTTATGATTTTTTAGTACAATCGGCCAATCGGTACCCTGATAACACCGCCATTATATTTCAAAACCATGAACTGACCTATATTGAATTAAAAGAAAGAGTGGACCGTATTGCCACAGCATTGAGTGATCTGGGCATAAAAAAGGGAAACCGTGTGGCCATTTTGTTGCCCAACTGTCCACAACTGGTCATTTCTTATTATGCGATCATGCGTTTGGGGGCCATTGCAGTGATGGTGAATCCCATGTATACAGAAAGGGAATTAGCGTATATTCTAAAGGACTCTGGGGCAGCTACCTTAATTTATCTTGATCAGCTGCAGCCAAAGGTGGCGAAGATACTTCCCGATACCGCCATAGAGATTTTAATTGCTACCAGCGTGCAGCAGTACCTAGACCTTGGCAATGATCTTAATCAGACAGTTGGCGATGGTGGGGTGAAGGAGATCCTTTCCTTTGAACAGCTGCTGGTGAAATCCCTGCCAGCCCCACCAGAGGTGGCTCTGGATATAGATGAGGATATTGTTGTTCTCCAATATACTGGGGGAACCACCGGGGTAGTAAAGGGTGCCATGCTGACCCATCGTAACCTAGCAGGAAATACAATTCAAACCAGGCACTGGTTGAAGGAGTGCCAGGAGGGCAAGGAAAGATTTTTCTGTGTACTTCCCTTTTTTCATATCTTTGCCATGACCACTTGTATGAATTTGTCTGTTTACTTGGCTTCCACAATGATTTTAATTCCCCGTTTAGAGGCCATGAATTTACTAAAACAAATTGTCATGTATCAGCCCACAGTCTTTCAGGGAGTACCCTCCTTATATGTGGCTGTCATTGCCAACCCTGAGGTTAAAAAATACGATCTTTCTTCTATTCGCATCTGCCTGTCCGGTGGAGCACCTTTACCGGCGGAAGTACAACAAAAGTTTGAAGCTTTTACTGGTGCCAAGCTGGTTGAGGGATATGGGCTGACGGAAGCATCGCCGGTGACCCAGTGCAACCCCCTGAATGACCAGAAAGTGGATGGTTCCATTGGATTGCCGATGCCCAACACGGAAATAAAGATTGTTGATCTGGAAACTGGCAGTCAGGAATTACCCATTGGTGCAGTTGGCGAGTTATGCATTCGGGGACCACAAATCATGAAGGGCTATTGGCATATGCCGGAAGAAACAGCCAGGGTTCTGCGGGATGGCTGGTTGCATACCGGGGATATTGCCCGGCTGGATGAGAAGGGATTCACCCATATTGTGGATCGTAAGAAAGATCTGGTGATCAGTATGGGTTATAATATTTACCCAAGAGAGGTAGAAGAAGTAATCTATGGCCACCCCAAGGTAAAGGAAGCTGCTGTCATTGGAATCAAGGACCGCACCAGGGGGGAGGTATTAAAGGCCTTTGTTGTCCTGCATGAGGGTGAGGAGGCTAGAAGGGACGAAATAATCAAGTATTGCCGGCAGCACTTAACCCAGTATAAAGTACCCAAAAGGGTCGAGTTTCGCAAGGAATTACCCAAATCCACCGTGGGTAAAATTCTGCGGCGGATACTTGTTGAAGAGGAAGCAGCTAAGGATAAAAAATATAGTTTCTAATGGATCGGACTGTGTGGGGAACGGTCAAGACCATTGCCTGCGAGATCAAATCGACAGTAAATAGCAAGGGAGTGTCTCAGCTTTATGAGCTGCGACGCTCCCTGTTTACGTTTACTTTAAATAAGAATCAACCTGGTTTTCAATCTGTATTATCTCTTCCTCGCTCAGTTGCCTTCCCAAAAACTTGCTTAGGCTTTTGATAGCGGCACCAATGGCAATCCTTCTTACATCAATTTCAGGCTTTGGTTCCACCGGGGCAGTTCTGGGTTCGTATTTGGCAGAGGGGAGGCCCGGACTAATGGCGGCAGCCATGGCATCCAGGGAGGGTTGTGGCCTTTCATCAACATAACCCTGATCGGATATATTTTGTTCTTCAGCGGACTGTCTGGGTGAATCATCCCAGGGAAGATCATCCTTAGTAGGTAAAGAGGTCTGCCCACCGGAAAAAGCTACTTCCATAAAGGGAGATTCTTCTTCAATTGTTGGTGGTTCTGTGGCCAGAGAAGACTTTCTTTGCTCTCTCTTCTCCCGCGCCTTTTCCTTTTTTTGGACATAGTTATTAAAGGCATAGGCTATTTCCTGTTCAATTTGCAACAGTTCCATACGGTGCTGCTCCACAAAAATAGTGTAGTCAGGGTGGCCTTTTTCTACAATTTCCATTAATTCAAGCTGGTTAGCAATCAGTGCTTGAAGTGACGGTGATACCTTAATGGGCACACGGGCTAAATCTTTATCTACTTCGTGGCCGGAAACGGTAAATTCGATTTCTTGCTTTTTAACCAAAGCTAACACTCCTATACATAAGTCTGGTACATACTATAAATTGTAGCGAAAAAACGGGTAGCAGGTCAATATTAATGTGCCAAGTGCTGTATGATTTAGGTGGCATTTGGTAAAAATGGTATTATATTACCAATACTGGGGGTACCAAATATGAGCAAGAAAACCGTGGACAATTTAAAGGCAGCCTTTGCCGGGGAAAGTATGGCCAGAAATTATTACACTTTCTTTGCCTCCGTGGCCCGTAAGGAAGGCTGGCACGAAATAGCGGAGGTTTTTGAAGAAACCGCTAGGAATGAAAAGGAACATGCCGAGGTCATTTTAAAACTGTTAGGTGGCATCAAGGGTACCAAGGAAAATCTACTGGCTTCCATTGATAAGGAATCCTACGAGTGGAAGGATATGTACCCCGAGTTTGAGCAGATAGCCAAGGAAGAGGGGGAACAGGAGGCGGCTAAATTTTTTACCACGGTACAGCAGGTAGAATATCACCATGCGGAGCGTTTTAAAAAGCTGCTGGAATTACTAGAGAATAATAAGCTGCTGCAAAGGGATGAAAAAATCCAATGGAAGTGCCGGGAATGCGGTTATCTCCATGAGGGTAATGAACCACCGGAAAAATGCCCCCTCTGCAATCATAGCAAAGAGTACTATGAACCAGAGATAAAAGAATACCTGTAAGTATAAAAGACCTTGCCAAAGTAATTGGGAAGGTCTTTTTCTTTTCATAAAGAAATAGTATCTCAAGGGTATATTTTTATGGTTTCCCAAATAAGGTTTAACAGATTGTCCTTATGAGGGGTGATAAAAATAGAGACCTTTGAACATAAAGTGATCTTAATTTTCTTTACAGCCCTTGGTATTATGTTGGGCTCAGTGCTTATCGGCTCCCTGGCGGCCTTGTTGGTACGAGAACCATCCTTGGGAGTTATGTTAAAATTGTCCCGGGATATGAAAATATGGGCCATTGCTGCTGCCATCGGTGGCACCTTCTCCACCTTTGAAGTGTTTGAAAGTGGTCTTTTTAACGGGGAGGTCCGGGCAGTGATTAAACAGATTTTTTATATTGTTAGTGCCCTGGCCGGTACACAGGCGGGATATTACCTGATTCTGACCCTTTGCGGGGGTAACTCTAGATGAGGGCAGCATTTTTCAGGTGCTTGGCATTTCTGATACTGGGTTGTTTAGTGGGGGCGGCGGCAACCAATATGGTAATTGGCAAACAGGTGGATCATCTTACCTTGGCCAATCTAACTCTAAGCGGTCAATTGGCTGACACCCAAAGCGAATTGACAAAATTAAGGGATAATAGTAAAAAGAGACAGAAGCGGACCATAACCAATATTGAAACCTTTGTGATCCTGTCTTCCCGGGAAGGTTTAACGGAATATGATGAACTTAGCGTAAATATAGAAGCCAATGAGAATGTAGAAACCTGGCTTGCTCCCTTAATAGGACAGGAGGTAGAGGGCCTGGACATACTATGGATTCCCGGGGTAATTGATAACCGTGAAATAGAAGCCAATGGAAATAAGTACAGGCTGAAATCGTATCTGGTTGTCATCGATGAAAAAATTACTCTTTACTTAAAGGCTACTCAAATTAAAGGGGAAACCAAGCAGTAAAAAAATTTTAATATGGAGGAACCCTATGTCCATTTTCAATGCCAAATACCTTTCCGATGAGGAGATTTGGTCGAGGATTGATTCCTTCTATACGGAACGTTCCGAAGTAGAAAGCAAGCTGGGGGACCCGGTGATTAGTACCGATCCAGAAAGAATGCCCCAGTTCGCCAAGAGACTGTATGAATTGAATCAGAAATGCCTTCTTTTTGATCAATTGAAAGGTGCAGCACAGGATCTTAAAGAAATAAATGAGTTAATCGGCAACGAATTGCCCGAAGAACATGAATTAGGCCCCCTGCATCATGAATATGCCAAGGAATGTCAAGAGTTAGCGGGCCAAGTCTATGCTTTGCTAATGGAATTGGGACTGCTGCCGGAAGAAATTGAAGATGAAAAGGATTTAGAGATTTTACAGTTCATTGATTATGCAGGGCCGGAGTATGCCTGGCGTTTGGGAATTAATGTGGGTTTGGATGTGGAAGAATCCCGCAGCCGTTTGGAAAATTTATTGAATAAGGGCCTGTTGGAAAAGGTGCAGGGTAATATGCTGGTGGGTTACCATCGGCAAAAAGACTGGGTAAAGCACATGAACCATACCTACTACAGAATAACCAGAGCAGGCAGGCATTATTTAAGAAGATTACGCAGGGAGCAAGAGGAGCTTACCGATGAGAATGGAGGCTAAGGCCATGGAAAAATGTCCATGGCTTTTTCGGCGTTCCTTTTGAATTTTGACGAGGGTCTCCCAAAGGGAGGAAGGTGGGCAAAGTGTAGCAGTTTCTCTGAAGGGTAGAGAATTTAATAAAGGAGCAAAAGGAGTATGAAGAGGAAATGGAAGCTCTGGCTAATACCATTGGCAGCTATTTTAGCCCTTGGTATCTTTAAAGGTGGATTCTGGCACAAGAATGAAATGAAGCAGGAGGAACCGGTGCAGATTGTGTCCACCCAGCCGGTAAGCAAAATAAAGATTGAAAACATCCTTTCTCTGACCGGAAATATTGAGGCCTTTCATCAAGCAATTATTTGTGCTGAATTATCCGCAGGACGTGTAAGTGAAGTATTAGTTAATAATGGAGATCAGGTAACTGCGGGTCAACCCTTGGTTTATATAAAGAGTGATAGCATGACCCATTCCCTAGCCATTAATCAAGCTAGTTTAAAAAAGGCGGAGGCAGGACTTGCCACTGCCAGTGCTGATTATCAAAGATACCAGGAGCTTTATAAACAGGGGGCAGTTTCTGAAAAGGAATTTGAAAGCATGGAAACTGCACGGAAGTTAGCCGAGGCAGAAGTCAGTTCTGCTACTGCAGCCGTGGCCAACGCTGAGAAGGATTTGCGCAATACCACCATCACCTCGCCGATTGGCGGCCTTGTAGCCAATCGGAATGTAACCACCGGTCAGATGGTTTCTCTGCAAGGGCCTGACCTGATGACAGTGGAGGATATAGCAGCAGTTTATGTGGTGGTGAATATCGACCAAGGGGATCTGTCAAACCTTAAAGTGGGTCTTAAAACGGAGATAGCTGTGAATGCTTATGGAAATAAACAATTTATCGGTGAGGTGGCAGTTATTAACCCGGTGGCAAACAAAGATGCCAGAGTATTTGAAGCTAAAATCAAGGTACCTAACCCAGAATTTATGTTAAAACCCGGCATGTTTGCCAAGGTAAACATTAAAACCGGAGAGGCTGATAATGCCTTAGCGATACCCCAAGCAGCGCTAACAACTAAACAGGGTATGTACTTTGTTTTTATTTCCGAAGGTGACCAAGCTAAAAGGGTTCCGGTGGAAGTAGGACAAATCATGGATCAATTAGTTGAGATAAAGCAGGGCCTTAAGGAAGGACAAGAGGTAGTCATCACCAATGCCAACAAATTAAAAGACCAGGATAAGATCAAAGTCGCCAGGTAACAGGAGGAAAATTTATGTTTTTAACAAACCTCAGTTTAAAAAGGCCGGTTTTTGCGACAGTTACGATCTTGGCACTGTTGGCCGTAGGGATTATCAGCTGGCTAGGTCTCAATATCAATGACTACCCTGAGACTGAATTTCCCTATGTGGCAGTAACCGTTGTACAACCGGGAGCTTCGCCGGAGCAAATTGAAACCAAGGTGGTATATAAGCTAGAAGAGGCCATCGGGCAAATATCCGGTGTTAAACATATTTATGCCAACTCCCAGGAGGGAGTAGCCCTGGTTTTTGCCGAGTTTACCCTGGAGACTTCCCCAGAGGTGGCGGCCCAAGATGTACGGGATAAAATAAGCATCATCCGGGGTGATTTGCCTCAGGATATAGAAGAGCCGATTATTGCCAAATTCGATCCAATGGCCTATCCCATTGTCTCCCTGGCTGTAACCGGTGATATTTCTATGCGCGAAATGACGGTGATTGTGGAAGATCTCATAAAAAGAAGGCTTGAGGTAATCAAAGGGGTTGGTTCTATTGGTGTCTATGGAGATGAAAAAAGGGAAATTAAGATTAATTTAGATAAGGACAAGCTGGCAGCCTACGGAATTTCCACGGCTGAGGTTGTGAGCAGCCTGCGCAGTGAAAATATGGAGGTACCCGGGGGAAAGGTTGCTACTAAGGATAAGGAAATAACCCTTCGTACCGTGGGGGAGATTAAAAGGATTGAGGAATTTGCTAACTTGCCGGTGGCTAGGCGGGGAGGGGTACAACTTTACGTTAGGGATATTGCCACGATCGTGGATGGTGTCAAGGAGCAGGGGAGTATTTCACGCTATCAGGGGAAACCAGCCATCGGGCTGGATATTGTGAAACAATCCGGTGCTAATACGGTTGAAGTGGCGGATAAGCTAAAAAAAGTAGTGGAGGAAATCAAGGCAGAGCTACCCCCGGGAGTTAAATTGGAAATTGTACGGGATAACTCAGTATATATCCGGGACGCTGTAAAGGATGTGAGAAATACCCTTATTGAAGGGAGTATTTTGGCTGTTCTGACGGTGTTTATTTTCCTGCGGGACTGGCGCAGTACTTTAATCAGTGCCCTAGCTATTCCTAGTTCCATTATTGCAACCTTTTTTGCCATGAAGGTTTTGGGCTTTACCCTAAACTTCATGTCCCTAATGGCCCTTTCACTGGCTGTGGGACTATTGATTGACGATGCCATCGTGGTCATCGAAAATATTGTACGGCATTTAAGGATGGGAAAAACAGCCTTGGAGGCAGCCAGGGATGGAACAACGGAATTAGGACTGGCTGTAACCTCCACTACCTTAACCGTGGTGGCAGTGTTCCTTCCCGTAGGAATGATGAAAGGGATTACCGGGCAATTTTTTAAGCAATTTGGTATTACAGTTGCTTTTAGTGTGTTGGTATCACTTTTTGTTGCCTTTACCCTGGTACCGATGCTTGCCTCAAAATATTTACGGCTGGAGGAACAGGTGCCAAAGGGAATGATCGGTAGGTTTACCAACTGGTTTAACCGGGGCTTTGACCGGCTTACTGTAAAATATGCGGAATTCCTTAAAGTTGTCCTAAGAAACCGTAAGAAAACCATTGGCATAGCAGCTTTATTGTTTGTGGGCAGCTTAGCACTGATACCATTATTAGGTTCGACATTTATGCCCACCGGAGACGTGGGGGAACTATACCTGGCGGCTGATATGGATGCAGGCCTAAGTGTGGGGGCGGCTGGTTTGCTTACTGGTAAGATTGAGGAAAAACTTCGTCAATACCCTGAGGTTACCAAGGTATATTCCACCACAAAAGCCGACAGGGCCAATTTATTTGTTAAATTGGTGGGTAAACAAGACCGTGATCAGACCCTTGATGAAGTGGCAGCAGTACTGCGACGGGATTTGAATACCATCCCTGGGGTTAAGGTCACCGTCAACCAGCAGGGGGTCTCCGGTGAAGGGGCGATGGTTCAATTTCGATTGCAGGGTGAAGACTTAGAGCAATTGCAAATCTATGCTGAACAAGCCCAGCGGATAATGGAGAATATTCCCGGCTCGGTAGATGTTTCAAATAGTTACAAGCCAGGCAAGCCGGAGGGACAAATTCAGGTAAATTCAGATGTGGCGGCGGATCTTGGTGTCAGCACTGCCCTAGTGGGGGATACGCTGCGTACCCTTTTCAATGGGGTGGTGGTCAGCCAATTTGCAGATGGGGAAAACCGCTTTGATGTAAGGATACAGTTGGTTGAAAAGGATCGTGAAAGCTTGGCTGATCTGCAAAATATTTATCTGCCAGGCAGTTTTTCGGCAGAGGGTCAACCAGTTATGGTACCGTTAAGTCAGGTCACGGATACTGTTTTTTCTACCTCTCCTAGCGAAATCAATCGCTTTGATAGAATTAAGGAAATATCCTTGACCTGTAACCTGGAGGGTGTTTCCCTAGGGGAGTTTAATAAGGCCTTTAAGGAACAGGTTGCTCAGGAACTAAAATTACCCCCTGGCTACCGTTTTTATGAGGGCGGTGATGCAGAAATGATGGGAGAGACCTTTGTTGCCATGGTGTTGGCCCTGATTACTGCGGTACTGTTCATTTTCTTTATTTTGGCCGCACAATTTGAAAGCTATATCGATCCCTTTTCCATTATGCTTTCCTTACCCATGGCCATTGTGGGGGCTATCCTAAGCTTGCTGATACTGGGCAGCGACCTGAGTATCATGAGTATGATTGGTATTATTATGCTCATGGGCTTGGTAACCAAAAATGCTATTCTGCTAATTGACTTTACCAAACAGCAGCGGGCCAAAGGAGTGGAACGAAATGAAGCTTTGGGTAAAGCAGCCCTGACTCGGTTGCGTCCGATTATAATGACCTCCACCGCTATGATTTTTGGCATGCTGCCCTTGGCTTTGGCACTGGGTCCCGGGGCCGAAGGTCGGGCACCCATGGCCCACGCCATCATCGGGGGGCTGATTACTTCGACCTTATTAACCCTGATAGTTGTGCCTGTTATTTACACCCTTTTGGATGATTTTAAAAATAAGGGGCATCGGATCAAAGAAAACCTTATTACTAAAATAGAACACAAAAATAATTAAAGCATGCATTTTGCGTGCTTTAATTATTTCCAGCCATAAACGGATGCTGCAAGGGAACCCTAACCAAGATGAGATTAATATGAGGTGGTAATAAGTGAAGGATCAAAGGAATTTAGCAAACGGTATATTTATTCTAATCGTGGTTCTGTTTTTCTATACAGGGAATGCCTTTGCCCATGGGATCGTTAAGCCTGCCAATGATGTTTTTTATCTCTATGATGACGAACGATCCGTGTTGGAAACAGGCAGCTTTAGCGAAAAACCAATGCTTTCTGCATATACCGCAGTGGTTATGGATGCCCAGACCGGGCAAGTTCTTTATGCCAAGAATCCTCACCAACCCAGGCCCATTGCCAGTACTACCAAAATTATGACAGCCCTGGTGGCCATGGAAATTGGCAATTTGCAGCAGGTTACGTCAGTAAGTCCCCAGGCTGCCGGTGTAGAGGGCAGCAGTGTATATCTAAGGGCGGGGGAAAAATTATCCCTGGAACAACTTCTTTATGGGGCTTTACTGCATTCTGGCAATGATGCCTGTGTGGCTATCGCAGAGCAAATTGCCGTCCGGGAGGATATCTTTGTTAATCTAATGAATTTAAAGGCTCAGAGATTGGGAGCAAAGAATACAAACTTTTGCAACTCCAATGGGTTACCCAGTGACAAGCATTACTCCTCTGCCTATGATTTGGCCCTGATCACCAGGGAGGCCTTAAAGAACCCTGTATTCAGTAAAATCGTTGCTACAAAAAGCCACACGATCCCGGGATCAGGAGGTGCCCGATCCTTAAACAATACCAATAAAATGCTGTGGAGCTATCAGGGGGCCAACGGGGTAAAAACCGGCACCACCAACGCCGCAGGTAAGTGCCTAGTTGCAGCAGCCCAAAGAGATGGGCGTCAATTAATTGCCGTAGTGCTGCACAGTGATGATCGTTGGAATGAATCCATTAAATTGTTAGATTACGGTTTTAGTCGTTATGAAAACCGCTTGCTTGCCAAAGAGGGGGAACCCTTTGCGTCCATTGGGGTTATGGAAGGGGTTATAAGCAAGGTGCCGGTTACGGTTAACAGGGATGTTGTGGTGACGGTGCCGGTGGATCATTCCGCAAAGTTGGAGCAGGTGGTGGAGTTGTCTAAAGAACTTAATGCACCGCTACAGACGGGACAGGTTGTGGGTAAGCTTCAGGTATTGGTGGATGGTCAAGCTGTGACTGGAGCAAGCTTAGTGACCATGCAGGGATGCAAACAAAAACCATACCATCAATTAATGTGGCAAAGGGCCGGCGATAAAATAAAAAATTACCTACCCTAGGGTAGGTGACAAATCTAAAAATATTTACCCAGGAATTGGTGTTGGGCCTGGTTGCCACAGGGACAGGAAAGGGTAACCCTTACCAGGTCATATGAATACTTAAAGCCTGATTGATCCAGCTTTATATTGATCCGAATTTCCTGACCGCCGCATTTATTACAGCTTATTCTTATTCCCCTGGGCAGGTGGGTAAACATTTCCAGGTCATCAGAGCCACACATATCTTCAATTTTAAAGTAGTGGTAGGATAGATTTCTGCATTCCGTAGAGGCGCAAAACAAAGATAGAGAGAAATTTTTAACCACTTTATTACTTAGAAATTCAACTTCTGGCAGAATGCTGGCTTCTATGTTGCCACACTGGTTACATAGCTGATCAAAATCCCCCGGCATACTAAAATCATTAATTTTTTGTGCAGAAAATTTTAACTGTTTAACTTGGTTCACGATACGATCCATCCTTGTTATAACATTGTTTAGTATATTATTTTTACAAAAAAGTCCTTATTCCTCTAGGAAAAAATGCCATATTACATAAATGTTGTGAATGACCCCTGTGGCGTTCCGCTGCTGTGTATTAAAAATAGGAGTGTCGCTAGTTACCGAGTAATTTTGCGACACTCCTATTCTAATTTAATAGGTAATTTTAGCTTGACACGGTTTTCGATTTGAGGAAGGGTAATTTGTTAAGCAGCTTGCTGTACTTACCAGAGAATTTTTTACCCAAGTCATCAAAGAGTGTATAAACCACTGGTACAAGCACCAGGGTAATTACTGTGGAGAAGGTCAAACCAAAGGCAATTACAATAGCCATTGGTGCCTGGGCTTCAGCACCTTCGCCGCTGCCAAAGGCCATGGGCAGTAAGGCCAGTACAGTTGTCAAAGCAGTCATCAAAATGGGACGCAGTCGTATTGGACCAGCCATTAAGATTGCCTCATTACGTTCATGTCCTCTTCGACGCAGTACGTTAATATAGTCTACCAGTACGATGGCGTTATTTAACACAACACCCACTAGCATGATCGCGCCAATCATTGCCGTTACACTGATGGGGTTCCCTGTGACACCTAGACCAAAGATCGCACCAATAAAGGTTGGCGGCAGGGAGAACATGATAATAAAGGGCTGGAACAAAGATTCAAACTGAGCGGCCATAACCATAAATACCAGTAACACCGACAGCAACAGGGCCAGCCCCAGACTTGCAAAGGATTCTGCCATATCCTCAGCTTGACCACCGAAACTAACTTCGTAGCCGTCAGGTAAAGCTAATTGATTAAGGGCTACTTGGATATCCTTATTGATACTGCCGATGTCACGACCGATTACATCGGCTGTGACGGTAATTTCCCGGGATTGATCCGTACGAGAGATTGCTGCCGGCATGTGGTGGGATTCGATGCTTGCCACCGCAGATACGGGTACCCTAGCCCCAGTTGGTGAAACAATGGTTAGGTTTGCTAAGGTATCAATGCTCTTACCAGTGTCTTCTGGGGTCAGCATACGGATGTCCACTTCATCAGCGCCGGTACGCATTTGACCGACCAATCTACCATCAAAGGAAGTACTCACTGCTGAGAGAATCTGACTGGCGGATAGTCCGTAGCGGGCAGCTTGTTCTCGATCGACATTAATGCGCATCTCGGCAGTGGCTTCTGTCATGGAGTTGGTCACGTTTCTGGTGCCCTCTACATCTTTAACCGTTTCGACAAGCAAGTCGCCAATTTGTTCCAGTACCTCTAAATCATCACCGCGGATGCCAATTTGAACTGCACTGCCGGAACCGGCACCGGAATTGTCTGTAATTGCTACGGTAATATCGGCACCAGGGGTATCTTGCATGGCTTGACGCAGTTTTTCTGTAGCTTGCTCCGTAGAAATCTTCCGTTTTTCCAAGGGCACTAGCTTAATCTGTAGGGAGGCTTGGTCACTGGCACTGCTTCCCAGGAAAGAGAGTTGGCCACCACCCACCGTGGTAAAGATACGCTCGATTTCCTTTACCTCGTTGCGAGCTATGTTTTCCAGGTCCTTAGCAACCCGTGAGGTTTCTTCTATCTTTGTACCTGCGGGCATTTCAATATTTACCGAAATTTCACCCTGATCCATGGTGGTTATAAACTCTGTACCAATTAAAGGAGTGGCAGCAATACTGGCTATGAGTAAAACTGCAGTTAAACCAACGACCTTTTTCCGGTTTCCAAGGGACCAATTTAATATACGACCATAACGTTGATTCAAAGAGTGTAAAAATTTGCCAAACACGATAACCGGGTTTTTTGTTTTACCCTCCGGCAGTGTTTCGTCCGCCGGGGCAACATTTCGCAGCAATCGTGCGGACATCATGGGAACCAAGGTTAAAGCAGCAAAAAGGGCTGCAATGTGAGAAAAACTTACCGTTAAGGCCATGGGTTTAAATAATATCCCGGCGATTCCTTCTACGAATACAATGGGCATGAAAACCACCACTTGGGCTAAGGCCGACGCGGTCACAGCATTTGACACCTCAGCGGTACCCAGCTTAGCAGCTTCAATAATACTAAAACCGTTTTGACGATAGCGGTAAATACTTTCTAAAACTACCACAGAGAAGTCCACCAGGGAGCCCAGACCTAGTACCAGTCCACCTAGGGAAAGCATGTTAATGGATTGGTTACCAAAATACATCATGGCAAAGGTAGCGATGATGGAAATGGGGATGGTCAAGGCTACTACCAGGGTACTCCGGACGCTGCGTAGGAACAGATAGAGGACGATCACGGCAAACATGCCGCCCAATAGGCCGTGTTCCACAACGTTATTAATGGAGTCCTTAATAAATTTAGAGGTGTCCATCACGGTGGTAATTTCAATACCATCCGGAAGAGTTTTGTTGAGCTCTTCAACCTCTGCCATGACCTCGTTGGCTACGGTAACGGTATTGCCCCCGGTGGCTTTCATGATACTCATGCCCAAAGAGGTTTTACCATCTGTAAATGTATATGTGTTCTCTTCTTTAAAACCATCTTCGATGGTGGCGAGATCTTTTAATGCAATGGAGTTGCCGGTGGCAAGACTAATCCGCACTTCTTTCAGTTGGTCTATGCTTTTATATTCACCAACCACCCGGATAGTAGTTTGGCTAGAGCCTTTGTCCACTTGGCCTGCGGTACCATTAATATTATCAGAAGCGATGGACTGCATAATTTGCCCGGCACTTAAGCCATAGGTTTCCATTTTTGCGGGGTCCAGAATAACTTTAATTTCCCGAGTTTTACCACCGCTGATATAGACAGAACCGACACCCTTAATCCGTTCCAGACGAGGCTGGATTTCGTCTTCGGCAATTCTCTTAAGTTTTACTAAATCGCCATTAGCACCGGTTAATGAGAAGGAGATGATGGGTGCTTGGTTAGGATCTAGTTTCATAACCCGAGGGGAGCTGGCATCGTCGGGCATCATAGCACTGACAAAGTCAATCTTTTCCCTTAAATCAATGGCAGCATTATCCATATTGGTGCCCCAGTTAAATAAGACAATTACCAGGGAGAAACCGTTTTGGGAATTAGAGCGAATTTCCGAGATATTTTCAGTAGTGGCCATTGCTGATTCTAAAGGTTTGCTGATCAATTCCTCAACTTCGGCTGGCGACGCTCCGTCATAAGAGGTAGAAACAATGGCAACGGGGAGTTCCATTTCAGGGTAGAGATCTACCGCCAGACGTGGCAAGGAAAAGAGACCCAGAACCACTAAAGCAATAATCAGCATGGAAATGGCCACCGGGCGATCAACAGAGATGTCTGCTATTTTCACTTAGAGGCACCCCCCAGTTCTTTGACCACTTTCACCTTCTGCCCTTCACTCACCAGCCGGTTACCGGTAACGATAACGGTTTGACCCTCTTTTAAACCAGAGCTAATTTCTGTTAATTCTCCGGAGGTAGTGCCTACCTTGACGGATACCTCTTTGGCTTTACCATCTTCTACAATAAAGACGGTATATTGTCCATCTCTCTCAAGAACGGCATCGATCGGTAAAACTAGCACACCGGTGGAGGTACCGGTTGATAAATTTAAGCGGGCCACCATGCCAGGTTTAATATCACCCTTTTCATTTGGTAACTGAACCTCCACGGCAAAGGCTCGAGTAGCAGGGTCAGCCTTTGGAGCCACGGAAAGAACGGTACCGGTCACGGTTTTATTGATGGCGTTGACGGTCACAGGTACCTTCGTGCCGGCTTTAATGGAATCCACCACGTTCTCGGAGACATTTACCTTAACCTTAGTCGTATCCATTTGTACTACGGTTACTGTTGATACTTGGGGACTTACCATTGCACCGGGATCTACATTAATAGCAGCCACCACGCCGTTAATGGGGGAGACCACAGTAGCATTATTGTAGTTATCCTGGGTTGTATTTAAAGATGCCTGGGCTTGTTTCACCTGGGCCTCGGAGACCTTTAAGTTTGTTTGGGCACTCACTAAACCGCTTTCAGCCTGCTCAAATTGTGACTTGGAAATGGCTTGGGAATCATAAAGTTCTTTGCTTCGGTCAAAGTTTATTTGGGCATCTTTAAGCCCTTGTTGAGCCCGTTCCAAATTGGCCTGGGCTAAATCGAGGCCGGCCTCTGCCTGGGCAAGGGCATTTTGAGCATCGTTGCCCTCCAGTTGGAACAGCACCTGACCTTTATGTACTTTATCTCCTACTTTAACTACGACATTTTGTACACGACCGGAGACCTTAGGCATTACATTAACATCCGCCCCGGCAATAATTTCACCCGTAGTATTTAAAGAATGGCTAAGGTCGCCGGTGGAAATTTTGGTGGTTTCCACAGGAACCAGTTTTTCCTCTACCTTGGGGGCTTCTTTGCCGCAGCCTGTCATTACCACAGCAAGTAATAGCAGCAGACTAACAGTATTTATGAGTTTTTTCAAAATTAGTTGCTCCTTTCGAATATTTATTGATTAATTAATTAGCACGAACCCCAGTAAGAAAAATATCTAAGGCAGTTTTCATCGTTTCTTCTAATAACTGCTTATCCTGGTGCATGAAGGATTGGAGAACGCAGCCTTCAAAGATGGCTAAAAAGGACCGGGTCAAAATTTTGGGGTCCATGGGCTTAAATTCGCCATTTTCTACTGCTTCCTTAATAATGGTAAAAATGACATTGGTGGGTTTATCAATTTCATAATGCATTTTAATGACGTTTTCTTTATCCTTATTTTGCAGAAGAAATTCCAGTACTAAGGCAGTGAACGGTGTGTCTACATCTTGTAGATGATGCTCTACATATTTTACCAGCTTATCCGAGGCTGTATGGGTGTCCTTTAGAGTTGCTATGTAATGGGCGTTCCATTCTTCCACCAAGCGGGTAATAAGATAAATGAAAATTTCTTCCTTGCTTTTAAAGTGCCAATAAATGCCGCCCTTGCTCATGCCGGATGCCTTAGCGATTTCGTCCACGGAGGTTGCCCCATAACCAGATGCTAAGAAGCAAGATAAGGCCGCATCGGCAATGATGTCCTTTTTAACTTCCTTTGCCAAAAAATTATCTCCTTTCCAAACAGACTGGTCGGTCTGTTATGATTGTATAGGTCAGATACAGGGCATGTCAATAATTTTATATGAAGGGAAAAATAATTATTTTTGGCAAAGGAAATATCAGAAAGAACTCATATATTCGGTAGATATTTTCTTTGTATAATGTTCGAAACATTGGAAATAATATCATATGAAAAAACAACACCAAAAACACAAAAAAGCCTTGCATTAAGAAATAATAAGTGTTAACATAATAAATGTCGCCGCGAGGTGATGAGAAAAAATTACCACTTGCAACGAACACAGAAAAAGTGGTAAGATAAGCTTCCGGTCGCGAGATCGGGACAAGCAAAATCGGTCTTTGAAAACTAAACAGCAGATGATGGATGAAAAACAGGTCAAGTCAAAAGTCATCGTTAAGATGAAACTAAGACGACCACAAAAAACATCCTCGTCAAGCGTTATGAAAAGACGCTAGCGAGTAAATCAAGGATAA